>DVOE01000086.1 GCA_018713795.1 Candidatus Limadaptatus stercoripullorum | reverse complement strand
GGTTCTCCAGACGCTCGATGTCGCCGTCCTCGCCCTTGCCGTCGCAGATGCGGTTGAGGATCTCCAGCATGCGGCGGGTGCCGATGCGGCAGGGGGTGCACTTGCCGCAGCTCTCGTCCACGGTGAATTCGAGGAAGAACTTGGCGATGTCCACCATACAGTTGTCCTCGTCCATGACGATCATGCCGCCCGACCCCATCATGGAACCTATGGAGATGAGGTTGTCGTAGTCGATGGGGATGTCGAAATATTCGGCGGGGATGCAGCCGCCCGAAGGACCGCCCGTCTGCGCCGCCTTGAAATGCTTGCCGTTCGGGATGCCGCCGCCGATGTCTTCGATGACCTCGCGGAGGGTGGTGCCCATGGGGATCTCGACGAGACCGGTGTTGGTGATCTTGCCGCCGAGCGCGAACACCTTGGTGCCCTTGGACTTCTCGGTGCCCATGGAAGCGAACCAATCCGCGCCTTTCAGGATGATCTGGCAGACATTGGCATAGGTCTCGACATTGTTGAGGATGGTGGGTTTGCCGAACAGACCCTTGACCGCCGGGAAGGGAGGACGGGGACGGGGCTCGCCGCGGTGCCCCTCTATGGAAGTCATGAGCGCGGTCTCTTCGCCGCACACGAACGCGCCCGCGCCCAGCCTGATGTCAAGGTCGAAATCAAAGCCGGTGCCGAGGATGTTCTTGCCGAGCAGTCCATACTCCTTCGCCTGCGCGAGGGCTATCTTCAGCCTCTGCACCGCGATGGGGTACTCCGCCCTGATGTAGACATAGCCCTGATGGGCGCCGATGGCATAGCCCGCGATCGCCATGGCTTCGAGGACGGCGTGAGGATCGCCTTCGAGTATGCTCCTGTCCATGAACGCGCCGGGGTCGCCCTCGTCGGCGTTGCAGCAGACATACTTGATCTCGCCGGGGCTGTTAGCCGCGAACTGCCATTTGAGACCCGTCGGGAAACCGCCGCCGCCTCTGCCGCGCAGTCCCGAGCTCTTGATTATGTCGATGACTTCCTGCGGCTTGAGCTCGGTCAGGCACTTGATGAGCGCCTGATAGCCGTCGTAGGCGATATACTCGTCTATCTCCTCGGGGTTGATGACGCCGCAGTTGCGAAGCGCGACGCGGGTCTGCTTCTTGTAGAAATTGGTGTCCGAGAGGGCTTTGACGGAATGGTGATCGCTCTTCTCCTTGTAAAGGAGGCGCTGCACCAGCCTGCCCTTGACGATATGCTCGTCGACTATCTCGGCGACATCTTCCACCTTTATGCCGCTGTAAAATGCGCCTTCCGGGTAGACGATGACGATGGGACCCGCGGCGCACAGACCAAAGCAACCGGTGCCCACCACCGCGACATCGCTCTCGAGTCCTCTCTCTTTGATGAGGGTCTCGAACTCTTTCCTTATCGCGGCGCTGTTGTTGGAGTGGCACCCCGTGCCGCCGCACACCAAAATATGACTTCTGACCATATCCTCTCCTCTTTGTTTCAGCCTTTGTTTATAAGATAGTCGGTGCAGACATTGCCGTTGACGATGTGCGACGCGACGATGTTTTTGGCTTTATCGGGGTCGATGCGGACATAGGTGACCTTGTCCTGTCCCGGCACGAACACCTCGACGATGGGTTCGAGAGCGCACATGCCCAGGCAGCCGCTCCTCGTCACCTTGACATTTTTGAGCCCGCGCGACGCCACTTCGTCCACGAGCGTGTTGAAGACGGGACGCGCGCCCGCGGAGATGCCGCAGGTCGCCATGCCGACCACTATGCGGGTCTCCTGCTCGGCGTCCTGGTTGTCGCGCAGCACTATCTGCGACTGCATCTTGTCGCGGATGGCTTTGATGTCCGCAATGCTCTTCATAACAAGTTTCCTCCGATAGCAGTTATATTTTCGCTTATCATATCGCGGACGAAAACCGTAATCTCGGGTTCCGTCACGGAAATGCCGTCCAGTTCCGACTTGAGCTCCCGCGAGTCGAAGACATACTCTCCCTGCTCGGTGGTGAGGGTGAGCACGAGATCGTACGAGTCGGAGAGCAGAGTCACCGCCGTCTCCGCGAGATCTCCGAGCGGCGCGCGGTCGATGTGCGAGAGCACGAATGTCGCGGTGACCGATGTGCCCTTGCCCTTCTCGGTGACCAGCGTGAGCTCCCCTCCCGCCATCTCGGCAGCCATCTTGAAGAGGGGCAGCCCCATGCCGACCTTGCGCGTCGTGCGCGTCGTCGTGAAGGGATCCAGCACCCTCGCGGCGAACTCGGGATCCATGCCGCAGCCGTCGTCGTCTATGCGCACGGTGAGTATGCCGTCCTTCGCCGTCACCGTCACCGCGATGAGTTTCGCCCCCGCCTTGACGGAGTTTTCGGCGATGTCGAGGATGTTGAGCGCGAGCTCTCTCATTGTCTGCCGCCGCGGGCTATCCGCCCGACCAGCGCCTCCACCGTGTACTCTTCGAGTTCTATCCACCCGGCGTCCGAGGCGTCTTTCATCGCCTCTGCCGTGTGCGCGTCGCTGTCCACGATGACCAGCCTGTCCCGCGCCCACTTCGCGATCTCCTCGGCGCTCGCCCGCGTGGACAATTCCACGGCGGCGTACTTCCCGGGGATGTCGCCGAGCACTTTGAGCATACTGTTGGCGTCGCGGTCGATGTGCGCGGGCACCGCCGCTCCGCCCTCCTCGGCCGCCAGCGCGAACACTTCGTCCGAAGAGAGCGCGACGCTGTCGAGCAGCATCCTGTCCACTCTGCCTATTATGTTGTCGTCCTCGTCCATCACCGGCTGTTCGCCGAAGAGGTCGGGACGGTTTTTCCTCTCGGAAAGCGGCAGCCTCCCGAAAAAGCGTTCCAGCGCCTCCACCGTCGGGAACAGACAGAGGAGATGTATGTCCTCGTTGGTCTGCACTTCGACCGCGGGCACGGTCTTTATGCCGTACGCCTCCCCCGCCGCCATCGCCACGCGCACATGGTCTATGGCGTTATGGTCGGCGATCGCGACGAAATCCAGCCCCGCGAGCTTCGCCCTCCCGACCACGGTGACGGGAGTCATGTCCTCGTCCGCGCAAGGCGACAGCGCGGAGTGTATGTGCAGGTCGTAGGCGTACCTCATGAAAGGCTCAGCCGCCGAGTTTGCCTGCCGTGGCGAGCGCCGCCTCGTAGACGGTCTTGTCGGTGAGCAGCAGATTGACATCCTGCCTGCGCACCTTTTCGGACAGCGCGGCGTCGGGGAGCACCCCTTCGCACAGCACCACCGCTCCGCAGTCCGCGAGGGTCGCCACCGCGCACACATTGACATTGTTCATGACCGTGAACCACGCGCAGCCCTCGGGAGCTTTGCCCATCACGAAGCTGAGGAAATCGCCGCAGTAACCCGCGGTCAGTTCCCTCTCTCCGTCGGGGAGATTGTCCACCTTTGCGTCGAGCAGATCCGCGAGTTGATTGACTGTCATGATCAGCTCCTCTACTGTTGTTCGAGACGGGCGCACTTGGTGCCTGCAGGCACGACCCCGTTGACCAGATCTTCCGCGAACGCGCTGCAGCTCGGCGCTCCGCACAGTCCGCAGTCCACCTTGGGAAGGGTCTCGTAGATGGCGTCCATCTCCATGAGCTTCGCCATGGCGGCGAGCCTGTTGTCGTCGAGTTTGAACACATCCTTGACGGTGGGATCGTGCTCCCAGAGGAAGTAATCCGCCGTCTTGCCTATGTCGTCCATGCGGTTGGGCGCGTTTTTGAGTTTCCTCGTGAGATAGGCAAGGCGCGACCGCGCGACGAAGGGATTCTCCACATTCATCACGCCTCCCACGCAGCCGCTCACACAGGCGTTGAGTTCGATGAAATTGATGTCCTGCATACCGCCGTCTTCCAGCGCTTCGAGGATGGCGACGCACTGCTCTATGCCGTCCGCCGCAATGGTCTTGAGTTCCTCGGTGGCGTTGGCTTCCCCGCGGCTGATGCCCCAGGACAGACCCGTGCCGCTCATACGCGACAGCTTTTTGATGTCGGTGAGCGCAGCCATGGCGGGCACGAGACGCATATACGCGTCGGACACGGACAGCACGCGGTCGACATACGGTTTCTCCACCCCGAGCCCCATCTTGAGCGCGAACACCTTTGCGGGACAGGGGGAGATGAAATAGACGCCGATATCCTCTTCGGGGATACCGCGCGCGATCGCCGCCTCTCTTGCCAGCTTTGCCGCCGCGTCCACGGGCGCGAGGGTGTTGAGCAGGTGCCCCGCAAGGTTGTGATAGCGCATCATGATGAGCTCGACTATCGCGGGACAGGCGGTGGAGATTATGGGTTTCTCTATGCCGCCGTACTGCATGAGCGCGCGGGTGGCGTCGGTGATGTACTCGGCTGCCTGCCCCACCTCATACACCTCGTCGAACCCGAGGGCGAGCAGCCCGTTGAGCACGATGTCGATGTCTTCGAGGTTGTTGAACTGCCCGTAAAGCGAAGGGGGCGGCAGAACTATCTTATAACGGAAATCGCCGAGGGTGTCCCAGCTGTCGTGGGCGGGAAGTTTGGCGTGATGGCGGCACAGGCGCACGCATTCGCCGCAGCCTATGCACCGCTCGTATGCCACGCTCGCCTTTCCGCCGCGCACGCGTATCGCCTCGGTGGGACAACGCTTCATACAGGTGACGCACCCGACGCACTTGTCGGGATCCAGAGTCACGGTATGCAGCGCCTTTTCATCGAGCACGCACTTGATCTTTCTTTCCGCCATATTTCTCTCAGCCGCCGAATCTTATGGTCATGCGCACGGTGGTGCCCACGCCCACCTCGCTCTCTATGACGAATTCGTCGGTGTACTTCTTCATGTTGGGCAGTCCCATGCCCGCTCCGAACCCCAGCGCGCGGATGTCTTCGGGAGCCGTCGACCAGCCCGGGGTCATGGCAAGTTCGACATTCTCTATGCCCTTGCCGTGGTCTTCGAGCACGATCTCGGCGCGGTCGAGGTAGATATCCACTATCGCCCTCCCGCCGCCGGCGTGTATGACCATGTTTATCTCGCCCTCGTACATGGCGATCGCCACCCGCCTTATGTCGGAGGACGCCACGCCGAGCTTTTTCAAAGTGCTCTTCACCTCTTCGGACGCCGAGCCCGCGGAGGCGAAATTGTTGCCGCTGACGGCATATTCCTGATGTATGCACGCCTCGGGCATATCAGCAGCCGCCTTTCAGCCCCGCGGCATACAGCCTGCCCGCCGTCTCGTAGGTGTCGAGATCGGTGGTGACGAAGACGATATGATAATTCTCGGCGAGCTTTATCATGTCCTCGGTGGGCTTTTTGCCGCAGACGAAAACGATGCACACGATGTCCACCATGACCGCCGTGCGCACCACCTGCGGATTGACCAGCCCCGTGATGAGCGCGTTCTGATCGCGGACATACGCCAGCACATCGCTCATCATGTCGAAAGCGCAGACCGAGGTGATCTCCTCGTCCGCCATGTCTCCGGAACACACTATCTTCCCGTTTATTTCGGAGGCTATCTTTCCTATCTTCATCCTTTTCTCCCTCTCCGCCGCCGTCAGTCGCGGTACTTGGCAAGAATGCCGGGGATATCCGCGGGCGTGAGCTTGCCGTAGACATCGTCGCCCACCGTCATGACGGGAGCAAGTCCGCAGCAGCCTATGCAACGCGTGGAATTGAGAGAAAACTTGCCGTCGGGAGTGGTGGCGCCGTCGGTGAGACCCAGCTCTCCCGCGATCTTGTAAAACACATCGCCCGAACCCTTGACATAGCACGCCGTGCCCATGCAGACCGCGACCGCGTGCTCGCCCTTGGGATTGAGCGCGAACTGACTGTAGAATGTGGCGACGCCGAACACCTCTTCGAGGGAGACGCCGAGCTCCTCGGCGACTATCTTCTGCACCTCGATGGGCAGATAGCCGTATATCTCCTGCGCCGCCTGCAGCGCGGGCATGAGCGCGCCGGGCATCTTCTTGATCTCGCGCAGCTGATCGCGCAGAGTCTTTTCCTGCGCGGCGTTGCCTCTGAATGCCACTGTGGTGAGTTTGATCTTAGACATATTTCCTCTTTCCTCCGGGGAACGCGCACGCCTCGGGCGCGCGCTCCCGTATAGTCTAACACAGCCACCCGCCCATTGCAAGAGATAACTCGCGCGCGGGTGCGCGTATTTTTCAATAATTGCTCGCGCCTTACAGTCCCGGGAACCTGAGCGGCGGCACGCGCTTGTGCGCGCTCCTTCTCTTCATGGCGTCCATGACCGCGCGGCTTTCGGAAGAGACCTCTCCACCGCGGATATAGCGCTCTATCTCGGCGTAGGTCACGCCCATCTCCTGCTCGTCCGTCTGCCCGGGATACAGCCCCGCGGAGGGCGCCTTGGCGATTATGTTCTCGGGCGCTCCGACAAAACGCAGGTGCTCGTAGACCTCGGACACCGTGAGATCGGCGATGGGATCGAAGTCGTACGCTCCGTCCCCCCACTTGGTGAAGTAGCCCATCTCGTACTCGGAGGCGTTGCCCGTCCCCGCAACCAGCCAGCCGCGCGCCTGTGCGACGGCGTAGAGCGCGATCATCCTGAGGCGGGGGTTGATGTTGACGGACGCCGCGCGCCTGCCCCCCTCCGAAGTGCTCTCGCCCTCGAGCGCTCCCGCGAGAGCGGCGCTCAATGCCGTCTTTACGGGAGAGAGGTCGACTTCGAGCTGCGGGATGCCGTACATTTCTCCGGCGGCAAGGGCGTCTTTCCTGTCCTCGCCGTAGTTGCGCGCCGAGTCGCAGGGCAGGATGACCCCCACCACATTGTCCGTCGCGCGGCGGCAAAGCGCAGCCACCAGCGTGCAGTCCTTCCCACCGCTGTTGCCGTACACGATCCCGCCCGCTCCCGAGCTTTTGAGGAGGTCTTTTATCCACTCCACTCGTTTTTCGACAGATGTTGCGATATCCATAAAACTTCCTCCGTCATCGGCGCGTCTTTCAAAAACTCGCGTTTGACGACAATTATAGCGTTTTGTCGTCCGTTTTTCAACTTTTTGAGGGAGAATGGGGCTTGAAATTGCATTTTTACTGCGCTATAATGTGCTTACATTAAAAAATTCCCGAAAAGGGGAACGAGGAGAAAACTATGAGAAAAGCATTTATTTGCCCCACCAAGTATGTTCAGGGCGAGGACGAACTCCTCAACCTCGGCTACTTTGTCAGGACTTTCGGCAAGAAAGCTCTGCTCATCGCCCATAAGGACGATGTCGCCCGCGTGAAAGCCAAGCTGGACGCCACCGCCGAGAAATATAAGGCGGAGTTCATCACCGCCGACTTCACCGGCGAATGCTCCCGTCAGGAAGTCGCGCGTCTGCAGGCGCTCGCCAAAGCCAACAAGTGCTCCTGCACCATAGGTCTCGGCGGCGGCAAAGCCATCGACACCGCCAAGTGCGTCGCGCAGGGCGAGGCTCTCATCATCGTCCCCACAATCGCGGCGACCGACGCTCCCACCTCTCACTCCGCGGTGCTCTACACTCCGGACGGCGCGTTCGACGACTATGCCTACTTCAAGCAGAGCCCCAGCGTGGTGCTCATCGACACCACCGTCATCGCCAACGCTCCCGTGCGTTTCCTCGTGTCCGGCATGGGCGACGCTCTGTCCACCTACTTCGAAGCGCGCGCCAATGTGCAGTCCTACGGCAATGTCAACGCCGGTCTCCCCTGCGGCGCAAACCGCGCCAAGGGCACTCTGCTCGCCCGCGGCACCAAGTCCGCGTTCGCGCTGGCGTCCCTCTGCTACGAGACCCTGCTCGCCGACGGCTACAAGGCTAAGCTCGCCTGCGAAGGCAAGGTCGTGACCCCCGCTCTTGAGAACATCGTCGAGGCGAACATACTCCTCTCCGGTCTCGGATTCGAGTCCGGCGGTCTCGCCGCCGCGCACGCCATCCATGACGGTCTCACCGTCCTCGAGGAGACCCACCGCTACTATCACGGCGAGAAGGTCGCCTTCGGTACGCTGTGCCAGCTCGTGCTCGAGAACGCTCCCGACGAGGAGATCAACCAGGTCATCGGTTTCTGCCTCGAAGTCGGTCTGCCCGTCTGCCTCGCCGATATCGGCGTCGAAGACATCGGCGACAGGCTGAAGGAAGTCGCCGAGAAGGCTTGCATCCCCGACGAGTCCGTGCACTTCATGCCCTTCCCCGTCAACGCCGACATGGTCGCCGCCGCGATAGTCGCCGCGGACAAGCTCGGCAGGGAAGCAAAAGGTTGCTGCTGCTGCGAAGACTGAACAACTTGCGCCCCGCTCAACGGCGGGGCGCTTTCCGAAACCAAACGGATAACAGGATGATCGTGAGGTAATTATGAAAAAAATAATGAACACTCCCGAGACTTTCGTCTACGATATGTGCCACGGCCTCGCCAAGGCGCATCCCGAGCTTGAGTTCGTGGAAAAGTTCAAGATAGTCAAGAAGAAGGAGATAAACCCCGACAAGGTCTCCCTCATCTCCGGCGGCGGCAGCGGTCACGAGCCCGCGCACGCCGGTTTTGTCGGAAGAGGTATGCTCGACTGCGCCGTCTGCGGCGATGTGTTCGCCTCCCCTTCCCAGATCCAGGTCTACAACGCCATCAAGGAGTGCGCGACGGATAAGGGCGTCCTGCTCATCATCAAGAACTACTCCGGCGACTGCA
>DVOE01000002.1 GCA_018713795.1 Candidatus Limadaptatus stercoripullorum | reverse complement strand
AGGTCGTCGTGGCTCAGCTCGCCAACAAGCGTCAGGGCACGATGAGCGCGCTCACCAGGAGCGAAGTTCGCGGAGGCGGCGCAAAGCCGTACCGTCAGAAGGGCACGGGCCGCGCTCGTCAGGGCAGCCTTGTCGCGCCCCAGCACACGGGCGGCGGCGTGGTGTTCGCAAAGAAGCCCCGCGATTTCTCCCAGAAGATCAACAAGAACATGAAGAGAGCCGCTTTCTGCAGCGCGCTTTCCGAAAAGATCCGTCAGCAGCAGGTCGTCGTCCTCGACAAGTTCGCGCTTGCCGAGCCCAAGACCAAGCTGGTGGCTGAGACGGTGGACGCCCTCGGGCTCGCGGGCAGGACGCTGTTCGTCGTGGAGTCTTATGACGAAGCGGCGCTGCGCGCCAGCCGCAACATCCCCACCGTTTCTCTCGAAGAGGTCAGGCTGCTCAGCGTGTACGACATCGTTGCCGCCCGCAACATCGTCATCACCAAGGGCGCAATCAAGAAAATCGAGGAGGCGGCTGAATAATGACGGCATACGACATCATCATCGCGCCCGTGCTTTCCGAAAAAAGCTATGACGGCATTCCCGAAAAGAGATACACCTTCAAGGTGGCGAAGACCGCCAACAAGACTCAGATAAAGTCTGCGGTCGAGGAGATCTTCGGCGTCAAAGTGGCGAAAGTCAACACCGGCAACTACGACGGCAAGGTCAAGAGGATGGGACGCCATGAAGGAAGGACTTCTTCCTTCAAGAAGGCGGTGGTCATCCTGACTGCCGACAGCAAAGCGATCGAGTTCTTCGAGAGCATGGCATAAGGAGACAGGACTATGGCTATCAAGAAATACAAACCCACATCTCCCGCACGCCGTTTCATGACGGTTTCCGCCTACGAAGAGATCACTTCCACCACCCCCGAGCGCTCTCTGCTCGTGTCCATAAACAAGACGGGCGGCAGGAACGCGACCGGCAGGATAACCGTGCGTCACATCGGCGGCGGCAACAGGACCAAATACCGCGTCATAGACTTCAAGCGCAACAAGGACAACATCCCCGCAAAGGTGGCGTCCGTGCAGTATGATCCCAATCGTTCCGCGAACATCGCGCTGCTCGTCTACGCCGACGGTGAGAAGAGGTACATCCTCGCTCCCCTCGGACTCAGCGTGGGCGACACCGTCGTCAGCGGCGAGAGCGCGGACATCAAGGTCGGCAACGCCCTTCCTCTGTCCGCCATCCCCGTCGGCACCATGGTGCACAACATCGAGCTCGAGCCCGGCAAGGGCGGACAGCTCGCGAGAGCGGCGGGCGGCTCTGCGCAGCTCATGGCGAAAGAGGGCAAGCTCGCGACTCTGCGTCTTCCCAGCGGTGAGATGCGTTATGTCTTGGCGCGCTGCCGCGCGACCATAGGTCAGGTGGGCAACCTCGATAACGAGATCGTCCGCGTCGGCAAGGCAGGCAAGACCCGTCACCTGGGCATCCGTCCCACCGTCCGCGGCGTGGTCATGAACCCCTGCGATCACCCCCACGGCGGTGGCGAAGGCAAGTCGCCGATCGGTATGCCTTCTCCCGTTACTCCCTGGGGCAAGCCCACGCTTGGGTACAAGACCAGGAAGAAGAAGAAAAATTCCACCAAGTTCATTATCAAGCGGGTGAACTAAAGGGAGGACGAAATGAGTAGAAGCGTAAAGAAAGGGCCGTATGTCGAAGAACGGCTGCTCAAAAGAATAATCGCCATGAACGAGAGCGGTGACATCCGCCCCGTCAAGACCTGGTCGCGCTCCTCGACCATTTTCCCGGAAATGGTCGGGCACACCATCGCGGTGCACAACGGCCGTCAGCATGTGCCGGTGTACATCACCGAAGACATGGTCGGCTGCAAGCTGGGCGAGTTCTCCCCGACGCGCACCTTCAGGGGTCACGCGGGTGACAAGACCACGGGCAAGAAATAGGAGGAACTATGGCTACCAGAAGTAAACATAAGGCTCTCGAGCGCCGCGCCAAGGCGGACGCAAGGCCGAGGGCGACGGCGAAGTTCGTCAGGATCTCTCCTTTCAAAGTCCGCATAGTGCTCGACATCATCAAGGGCAAGCCCGTCACCGAGGCGCTCGCGATACTCGAGAACACCCCCAAGGCGGCGAGCGAAGTGCTCTACAAGGTCGTGAGCAGCGCGGTCGCGAACGCCGAGAACAACCTCAACATGTCCAGGAGCGACCTCTTCATCGCAGAGTGCTATGCCGACGACGGTCCCACTCTCAAGAGGATCATGCCCAGGGCTCAGGGCAGGGCGTTCCGCATCAACAAGCGCACCAGCCACATCACTGTCATTCTCGACAGCGTGAACGCGTAAAGGAGGCATACAATGGGACAGAAAGTCGATCCGAACGGAATGCGGATAGGTGTCATCAGAGAATGGGAAACCAAGTGGTATGCCGACAAGAAGACCTTCGCGGACAACCTCATCGAGGACAACAAGATCCGCAAGTATATCAAGAAGACCTACTATGACGCGGGTATCCCCAAGATAACCATCGAGAGGACTGCCGGCACGGTCACCGTGGACATCTACACCTCCGAGACCGCGATAGTCATAGGCAAGGCGGGCGCACGCGTGGCGGAGATCTCCGCGGCGGTGCAGAAGCTGGTCGGCGCGGGCAAGAAGGTCAGCATCAATGTCAAGGAGATCAAGCACCGTGACGCCGATGCGCAGCTCATAGCCGAAAGCGTCGCCAAGCAGCTCGAGAACAGAGCGAGCTATCGCCGCGCTATGAAGCAGGCGATGGGCAGGGCGATGAAAGCGGGCGTCAAGGGCGTCAAGATCAAGGTCTCCGGAAGACTTGACGGCGCCGAGATCGCCAAGAGCGAGACTTATCACGACGGGTCCATCCCCCTTCAGACGCTGCGTGCGGACATCCAGTACGGCGTGGCGACGGCACACACCACCTTCGGTACGATAGGCGTGAAGTGCTGGATCTACAAGGGCGAGGTGCTCGGAAAGAATATGGCAGGAGGTGACCAATAATGTTGATGCCCAAACGCGTCAAGAGACGCCGTCAGTTCCGCGGAAGGATGAAAGGCAAGGCAAACAGAGGCAACAGGGTCGCGTACGGTGAGTACGGTCTCGTCGCCCTCGAGCCGGGCTGGATCACCTCCAATCAGATAGAAGCAGCGCGTGTCGCCATGACGAGATATATCCGCAGAGGCGGCAAGGTGTGGGTGGACATCTTCCCCCACAAGCCCGTGACCAAGAAGCCTGCCGAGACCCGTATGGGTAGCGGTAAGGGCGCCCCCGAGTACTGGGTGGCGGTCGTCAAGCCGGGCAGGGTCATGTTCGAGATAGCGGGCGTGGACGAAGCAATAGCAAGAGAGGCTCTCCGCCTTGCGATGCACAAGCTTCCCGTGAAGTGCAAGTGCGTGGCAAAAGCGGAACTTGAAGCCGAAGGCGGTGCAGAATGAAAGGTAAACAGGTTTGGGAAATGACGGATAAGGAACTTGCCGACAAGCTCGCCGAGCTCAAGTCGGAGCTGTTCTTCCTCCGCTTCAAGAATGCCACCAATCAGCTCACCAACCCCAAGGTGCTCGCCGAGACCAGGCGTGACATCGCGCGCATCAAGACGGTCATGCGTCAGCGCGAGATCCGCAGGGCGAACGAAGGCGGCGAGGGCTGATAAACGGAGGTCATCATGGAAAGAAATCTCAGGAAAGAAAGAGTCGGCATGGTCATCAGCGACAAGATGGACAAGACCATAGTGGTCGCCATCACCGAGCGCGTCAGCCATCCTCTCTACAAGAAGATCGTCAGCCGCACCAAGAAGCTCAAGGCGCACGACGAGAACAACGAGTGCAGAGTGGGCGACAAGGTCCTGGTCGCAGAGACCCGTCCTCTCTCCAAAGAGAAGTGCTGGCGCCTTGTCGAGATAATCGAGAAGGCCAAGTAAGGAGGGCGCAATGATACAACCTCAATCCAGGCTCAAAGTCGCTGACAACAGCGGAGCCAAAGAAATCATGTGCATCAGAGTGCTCGGCGGGTCCTTCCGCAGGAGCGGCAACATAGGCGATGTCATCGTGGCGTCCGTCAAGTCCGCCATCCCCGGCGGCAAGGTGAAGAAGGGCGATGTCGTGAAGGCGGTCATCGTGAGGACCCACATGGGTCTGCAGCGTCCGGACGGCAGCTATATCAAGTTCGACGACAACGCCGCCGTCATCATCGACAACCAGAAGCAGCCGCAGGGAACGCGTATCTTCGGGCCCATCGCGAGAGAACTGCGCGACAAGGATTATATGAAGATAATCTCCCTCGCGCCCGAAGTGCTGTAGGAGGACAACATGGCGAATATGAATGTCAAGAAAGGTGACAATGTCATGGTCATCGCCGGCAAGGACAAGGGCAAGGCGGGCAAGGTGCTCGCGGTGAGACCCGCGACCGGCAGGGTGTATGTCGAAGGCGTGGGCATCGTCTCCAAGAGCAAGAAGCCCAGGAACGCGCAGGACAAGGGCGGCATCCTCAAGCAGGAAGCAGCCATCGACAGCAGCAATGTCATGATCATCTGCGGTGAGTGCGGCGGCGTCGTGAGAGTTCGTCACACCACCCAGGATGTCAAGGGCAAGACGGTGAAGGTCAGAGTGTGCGCCAAGTGCGGCGCGTCCCTCGACGCCAAGAAGTCCTCCGCCAAGAGGGCAGCCAAGAAGGCGGCGAAGAAGAAGTCCGAAAAAGCCGACGACAAGAAAGACTAATTCACGGAGGTAATTATCGTGGCAGATAAGAAAAATCAGGTTGCTAAGGCAACTGCAACCGATGGAAATGCCGACAGATACAGAATGAGGACGCAGTATCTCGAAGAGGTGGTGCCCGCTCTTGTAAAACGCTTCGGCTACAAGAACATCAATGAGGTGCCTCGCCTCGAGAAGATAGTGCTCAACATGGGCCTCGGTGACTGCAAGGACAACAGCAAGTCTCTCAACATCGCGGTCGAGGAGCTCAAGCTCATCGCAGGGCAGAAGCCCGTGGTCACTTCGGCACGCAAGTCCGTCGCCAACTTCAAGGTGAGGGAAGGCATGCATGTCGGCGCCAAGGTCACCCTGCGCGGCGAGAGGATGTACGACTTCCTCGACAAGTTCATTTCCATCGCACTTCCCCGCGTCCGCGACTTCCGCGGCGTGTCGCCGAAGTCCTTCGACGGCAGAGGCAACTACGCGCTCGGCGTCAAGGAGCAGCTCATCTTCCCCGAGATCTCCTATGACCAGATCGAGAAGGTGCGCGGATTCGACATCTGCATAGTCACGACGGCAAAGACCGACGAGGAGGCGCGCGAACTGCTCCGTCTGCTCGGGATGCCGTTCGCCAGATAAGGAGAAGCAAAATGGCAAAGACTTCGATGAAAATAAAGCAGCAAAGACCGCAAAAGTTCTCGACGCGCGAGTACACCCGTTGCCGCATCTGCGGCCGTCCGCACTCGGTGTTGAGGAAGTACGGCATCTGCCGTGTCTGTTTCCGCGAACTCGCCTACAAAGGGCAGATACCCGGAGTCAGGAAGGCAAGCTGGTAAAGGAGGCGCACAATGACAGACCCCATTGCAGATATGCTGACAAGGATCAGGAACGCTCTGACCGCCAAGCACGAGACCGTCACGGTCCCCGCGAGCAAGGTCAAGGCGGCAATAGCCGACATTCTCGTGAGAGAAGGTTACATCAAGGCGTACGAGATCGTCGAGAAGCCCGTGCAGAACGACATTCTCATCACCCTGAAGTATTCCCCCGTCAAGGGCCAGAAGGTCGTGACGGGTCTCAAGAGAGTTTCCAGTCCCGGCCTGCGCATCTACGCCGGCACGGACAACCTGCCCAAGGTTCTGAACGGGATGGGCATCGCCATCCTGTCCACCTCCAAGGGTATCCTCACCGACAAAGAGGCGAGGGAGCAGCGCATCGGCGGCGAAGTGCTCGCCTATGTGTGGTAAGGAGGTGGAGTTATGTCTCGTATAGGTAGAGCTCCCATCGCGCTTCCCGCGGGCGTCAGCGTCGATATAGCGGACGGCGTGGTCACCGTCAAAGGGCCGCTCGGCACTCTGACTCAGAAGGTGGACGCTTCCATAGATGTCGCGGTCGAAGACGGGCACATCCTCGTCAGGCGTCACAGCGACGACAAAGAGCACCGCGCTCTGCACGGCCTTTACCGCGCGCTCATCCACAACATGGTCGTGGGCGTGACCAAGGGCTTCGAGAAGAGCCTGGTGGTCAGCGGTGTCGGCTACAAGGTGACCGCCACCGCGGACAAGCTGGTCATGAACATCGGTTTCTCCCATCCCGTGGAGATAGCCGCGCCCGAAGGCATCACCTTCGCGCAGGCGGGTCCCCTCGAAATAGTGGTGAAAGGCATCGACCGTCAGAAAGTGGGTCAGGCGGCGGCGACCGTCAAGGCAGCCAAGCCCGTCGAACCCTATCACGGTTACGGCATCCACTACAAGGACGAGGTCGTCATCCGCAAGGAAGGCAAGACCGCCGGTAAGTAAGAGGTGAAGTATGATAATCAAGAAGGATAAGAACGCAGACAGAGTCATCCGTCACGCGAGAGTGAGGAAGAAGGTGTCCGGCACCGCCGAGCGTCCCAGGCTGTCGGTGTACAGGAGCACCAATCACATCTACGCTCAGATCATCGACGACACCAAAGGCGTCACCCTCTGCGCGGCGTCCACTCTCGACAATGATATCGCACTCAAGGCTGCCGACCTCACCAAGAGCGAAGCGGCGAAGCTCGTCGGAGCCGCCGTCGCCGGCAAAGCCCTCGGCATCGGCATCAAAGCCGTCGTCTTCGACAGGGGCGGCTACATCTACACCGGCAGGGTGGAAGCCCTCGCAAACGGCGCAAGAGAAGCCGGGCTGGAGTTTTAGGAGGAAGTCATGGTAGAACGCGATAACAGACGCAAGGACAGGAACAGGGAAGAAAGCGACGGTCTCATCAGCAAGACCATATGCATCAACCGCGTCACCAAGGTCGTCAAGGGCGGCAGGAACATGCGTTTCAGCGCGCTGGTCGTCGTGGGCGACGGCGCGGGCAAGGTCGGTCTCGGCATGGGCAAGGCGCGCGAGGTGCAGGCGGCGATCGAGAAGGCGTCTCAGCTTGCCAAGCGCAACATGTTCGAGATAGCCATGAAGGACACCACCATCCCCCATCACGCCATCGGCAAGTTCGGTCGCGGTCAGGTCATCCTGCTCCCCGCCGAAGCCGGTACCGGCGTCATAGCGGGCGGTCCCGTGCGTGCGGTACTCGAAGCCGCGGGCGTCAAGGACATCAGGACCAAGTCCATCGGCTCCAACAACCGCATCAACTGCGCCAAGGCGGCGATCGAGGGGCTCCGTTCCCTGCGCAGCGCCGACCAGATCGCGAAACTCCGCGGCGTCGGGATCGAGGACTGAGGAGAGCGTTATGGCAGCAGCTAAGAAGAAAGAAGAAGCAAAGATGATCAAGGTCACGCTCGTCAAGAGCACCATCGCCTGCCTGA
The DNA here is from genome assembly GCA_018713795.1 of Candidatus Limadaptatus stercoripullorum. GTDB lineage: Bacteria > Bacillota > Clostridia > Christensenellales > CAG-917 > Limadaptatus > Limadaptatus stercoripullorum. Next base: position 33,116 of record DVOE01000002.1, on the reverse strand, counting down.
AAAATCAGAAGGCGAATGTCGAGGCGCTCGGTCTTCACAAGGTCGGCAGCTCCAACACTTTCCGCGACGACGCGGTGGTGCGCGGCATGATCAGGAAGGTCTCTCACCTCGTCAAGGTCGAGGAGATCTGAGCGGGAGGTCAATATGTATATCCACGACATGAAAGGCGCAGAAGGCGCGAAAACTTCCCCCAAGAGAGTCGGACGCGGCATAGGCAGCGGCACCGGTAAGACTTCCACCCGCGGACATAAGGGTCAGTGGGCGAGGAGCGGCGGCGGCGTGCGTCCCAACTTCGAAGGCGGACAGATGCCCCTCACCAGAAGGATCCCCAAGAAGGGCTTCAACAACAAGCGTTTCGCTCACGCGTACACCGTGGTCAACCTCGATGTGTTCAACGCGTTCGAAGACGGCGCGGTGGTCGGCATCGACGAGCTGGTCGCGGCGGGTCTCGTGAAAGTGGTCGAACCCTACGGGCTCAAAGTCCTCGCGGGCGGCGAACTCGAGAAGAAGGTCACCGTGCGCGCGAACAAGTTCTCCGCGGCGGCGGAAGCAAAGATCAAGAAGGCAGGCGGCAACGCTGAGGTGCTGTGATGTTTGAAACACTCAAAAACGCATTCAAGACCAAAGAGATAAGGATGAAGATGCTCTTCACCTTCCTTCTCATCTTGGTTTACAGGGTAGGATGTTTCATCCCCGTTCCCGGGTTCAGCGCGAGCGCGATGAGCTCCATGCTGGATCAGCTCGGGGAAAGCGCCGATTTCATCGGCATCCTTTCGATGATCACGGGCGGATCGCTCTCTCAGGCGAGCCTCTTCTCGCTCGGAATCCTTCCCTTCATCAATGCGTTTATAATCATGCAGCTGCTCACCCTCATCATCCCCAAGCTGGAGAAACTCTCCAAAGAGGGCGATGCGGGCAGGCGTAAGATAACTCAGATCACCCGTTATCTCGCGCTGGTGCTGGCGGCTGTTCAGGCGATAGGCGTCGTCGTCGGTTGGAAGACCGCCGTGCAGCCCCTCTTCGGTTTCGAGGAGAGCGCGGAGACCGCTTATCTCACCATGACGCTCATCGTCATCATGCTCATGGGCGGTTCGGTCATGGTCATGTGGCTGGGCGAGCGTATCACCGAGTACGGCGTCGGCAACGGCACCTCGCTCATCATCTTCGTCGGCATCCTGTCCACCGCGGGCATAACCATCGCGAACGCGATCGCCGTGGCGACGGGCACGCCGGAATATTTCTGGAACATAATCGGGTTCATCCTCATCGTGTTCGCCATCTTCGCGTTCATAGTGTTCATGGACCTTGCGGAGCGCCGCGTGACGGTGCAGTACAGCAAGCAGATCAAGGGCAACAAGATGTACGGCGGTCAGACCACCTACATCCCCATCCGCATCAACTCCAGCGGCGTCATGCCCATAATCTTCGCTTCCTCGCTGCTCATGTTCCCGCAGATGATAATGGCGCTCTTCGCGCCCAACAGCGATGCGTACTATTGGTACTCCGCCAACATGGGCACGGGCACCTGGGTTTACTATGTGCTCCTCGCCGCCCTCATACTGTTCTTCTCGTACTTCTACGCGCAGATACAGTTCAATCCCGAGGATGTGGCGAAGAACATCCAGCAGTACGGCGGGTTCATCCCCGGCATCCGCGCGGGCAAGCCGACCAGCGACTATCTCAAGAAGATCAGCAACAGGGTCACCCTGTTCGGCGCCTTCTTCCTCATGATAATCGCGCTCATCCCGACCTTCGTGTTCAACGCTCTCTCGGGCGACGGCAGCACGGTGCTGGCGGGCGGCGGCGCGCTGCAGCTGGGCGGTGCGTTCTCGGCGACCGGACTTCTCATAGTCGTGTCCGTCGCGCTGGAGTTCAACAAGCAGCTGGAATCCCAGATAATGATGAAGCACTACAAGGGCTTCCTGAAATAAGCGGAGGGGAATGTGAAAAACATCGTCATGCTCGGCGCACCCGGCGCGGGAAAAGGAACGCATTCGGCGCTCATTTCGGCGGAATACGGCGTGCCGCACATTTCGACGGGCGACATCCTCCGCGCCAACATCAAAGAGGGCACCGAGCTCGGAAAGCTCGCGGAGTCCTATATCGCGAAGGGCGCGCTGGTGCCCGATGAGGTCGTCATCGGTCTCGTCGCGGACAGACTGGCTCACCCCGACGCGCAGAACGGCTATGTGCTCGACGGGTTCCCCCGCACCATAGCGCAGGCGGAAGCTCTCGATAAGGTGGCGCGCATCGATATCGCGATCAACATAGATGTGGCGTTCGATGTCATCATCGGGAGGCTGTCCGGAAGGCGGGTGTGCAGCTGCGGCGCGACCTGCCATGTGTCCGCCCTCGGCGGCAGCGAGATCTGCCCCAAGTGCGGCAAGCAGCTCTATATCCGCGACGACGACAAGCCCGAGACGGTCAAGGCGCGCCTCGAGGTCTACCTCAAGCAGACCGCGCCGCTCATCGACTACTACAAGGCGAAGGGCGTGCTCGTGGACATAGACGCCTGCGGCACCATCAAAGAGGACTTCGAGAAGATCAAGAAGGTGCTCGGATGATAACTCTGAAAAGCCCGAAAGAGATCGGGTATATGCGGAGATCGGGCATGGTGACCCGCGACCTGCTCCTCTATCTGGAAGAGAAGATAAGGCCGGGCGTCAGCACGAAGAAGCTGGACGAGTTCGCCTACGACTTCATCACCCGCAAGGGAGCAAAGCCCTCCTTCCTCGGGTACGCGGGCTTCCCCGCCTCCATATGCGCCTCTATAGACGAGGTGGTGGTGCACGGGATACCTTCGGCGAGAAGGCTGGAAGAGGGCATGATCATCGGCATCGACACCGGCGCGATCCTGGACGGATGGCAGTCGGACGCGGCGAGGACATTCCTCGTCGGCGAGGTGTCCGAAGAAAAACGCCGCCTGGTGGAGACCACGCGCGAGAGCTTTTTCAAGGGCGTGGCGGAATTCAGAAGCGGCGGCAGGCTGGGAGACATATCCCACGCCATACAGGAATATAACGAAGCGCGCGGCTACTCGATAGTGCGCGATCTCGTGGGACACGGCATCGGCAGGGAAATGCACGAAGATCCCAATGTGCCCAACTTCGGTCGGGCGGGGCACGGAGTGCGGCTGTCGGTGGGCATGGTGCTGGCGATAGAGCCCATGGTCAATCTCGGCACCTGGAAGGTGGAGACGCTGGACGACGGCTGGACCTGCGTTACGGCGGACAGAAAGCCTTCCGCGCACTACGAGAACACGGTGGCGCTGACCGAAAACGGCGCGGAGATATTGACGCTGTGATGCAACCGGGCGATGTGGTATACTCCAAGGCGGGACGCGACCGCGGCAGATATTTTGTCGTGGTGGAAGTGTGCGCCGAGGAAGGGTTCGTCAGGGTGGCGGACGGCGACATCAGGCGCATAAAGAACGCCAAACGCAAAAATCAAAAGCATCTCCGTCCCACGGGGGACAGGCTGGAGCGGATCGCCGCCAAGCTTGCCGAGGGCGCGCAGGTGTTCGACAGCGAGCTGTTCAGCGCTTTGAGGCTGTACGGCGACAAGGACAGAGAGAACAAGTAAGGAGGGTCATCTCATATGTCCAAAACCGATGTCATCGAAACCGAAGGCGTGGTGATCGAGGTCATGCCCCGCACCATGTTCAAGGTCAAACTTGTCAACGGTCATGTCATCGAGGCGTATCTCGGAGGAAAGCTGCGTCTCAACAACATCAAGGTCCTCGAAGGGGACAGAGTCAAGATCGAAATGTCGCCCTACGATCTCACGAAGGGCAGGATCATATACAGGAACAAATAGCACGGAGGAACAGAAAATGAAAGTCAGACCCAGCGTCAAGCCCATGTGCGACAAGTGCAAAGTCATCAAGAGAAACGGCAAAGTCATGGTCATTTGCCCCAAGTACCCCAACCACAAGCAGCGTCAGGGCTGAGTGAGGACATCCGCGCAGAGCGGCTGGCCGCGCATTCCGATTTATCCGAAGCGGCTTTCTGCGCTATCACATATACGAGACAATTTTTTCGGAGGTAAAAAATGGCACGAATAGCCGGCGTGGATCTTCCGCGCGAAAAGAGAGTGGAGATCGGACTCACCTACATCTACGGTATCGGTCGTCCGACTGCCGCCAAAATCCTCGAAGAGACCGGCATAAGCCCCGACATCAGGGTCAAGGACCTTTCCGAGGAGCAGGTCAGTCTCATTCGTGATTACATCGAGAAAAACCTGCATGTCGAAGGCGATCTCAAGCGTGAAGTCGCCATGAATATCAAGCGCCTTCAGGAGATCGGCTGCTACAGGGGCATCCGTCACAGAAAGGGTCTGCCCGTCCGCGGTCAGTCCACCAAGCAGAACGCCCGCACCAGAAAGGGCCGCAAAAAGACCGTCGGCCGCAAGAAGAAGGGCAAATAAGAGAGGCAAGCTATGGCAGCAGGAAAGAAGATCAAGAAGAGAAAGGATATCAAGCGCGTAGAGAGAGGTCAGGTCCACATCCACGCGTCGTTCAACAACACCATCGTCACCGTCACCGATATGAACGGCAACGCCGTGTCGTGGTCTTCTGCGGGCAAGCTCAGGCTCAGGGGTTCGCGTAAAGCCACTCCCTTCGCCGCGCAGATGATAAGCGAGGACGCCGCCAAGGTCGCCTACGATCAGGGTATGCGTTCGGTGGAAGTCTATGTCAAGGGGCCCGGTCAGGGCAGAGAATCCGCCATCCGCGCTCTCGGCAATGTCGGTCTCGAGGTCACGCTCATCCAGGATGTGTCGCCCATTCCTCACAACGGCTGCCGTCCTCCCAAGCGCAGAAGAATTTAGGAGATAGAATATGGCTAAATACACCGGTCCCGTAATGAAGAAGTGCAGGACGCTCGGTCTCAATCCCGCCGACCTCGGCATCGAACGCAAGTCGTCCAAGCAGGTCAAGTTCCGCGGCAGGAGAAAGCAGTCCGACTACTCCCTGCAGCTCAAGGAAAAGCAGAAGGTCAAGTTCGTTTACGGGCTGCTCGAGAAGCAGTTCAAGGGCTACTACGACAAGGCGTCGCGTATGCGCGGCGTGACGGGCGAGAACATGCTCATCCTCCTCGAGAGAAGGCTGGACAATGTCGTCTACCGTCTGGGCCTCGGCAAGACCCGCGCCATGGCGCGTCAGCTCGTCAACCACGGGCACATCACCGTCAACGGCAGGCGTGTGGACATCCCGTCCTATCTCGTCAAGGCGGGCGACATCGTCGCCGTCAAGGAAAACAAGAAGGATCTGCCCATCTGGCAGGCGGCGAAGGAAGTGCGCAACCTCTCCATAGTCAAGTGGCTGGAGTGGGACAACACCAACCTCACCGGCAAGGTCCTCGCGCTCCCCGAGAGAGCGGACATCACCGACATCGAGATCAAAGAACACCTTATCGTCGAGCTGTACTCGAAGTAAGAATCGGAGGTAACCGTTATGATGGAGATCAAGAAGCCGAAGATAACCTTTGAAGAGAACGAGAGCAAAAGCTATGCGAAGTTCGTCGTCGAGCCGCTCGAGCGCGGTTTCGGCACCACCCTCGGCAACAGCCTCAGGCGCGTGCTCCTCTCCTCTCTGCCCGGCGCGGCGGCGGTCGGCATCAAGATAGAGGGCGTTGACCACGAATTCTCCACTATCAAGGGCGTCAAGGAGGAGGTCACCGAGATCATCCTCAACATCAAGACCGTCAGGTTCAAGGTGTCCCACGCCCAGGAAAAGGCAGGCAAAGTCAAGCTGCGTCTCTATGCGGACACCGCCTGCACCGTTACCGCCGGCGATATCGAACTTCCCGCCGATGTCGAAGTGCTCAATCCCGAACAGGAGATCTGCACCATCGACGAGGGCGGCAGGCTCGACATGATCATCTATGTGGACTGCGGCCGCGGTTATGTGCCCGCGGAGCGCAACAAGGACAGCAATGAGCCCATCGGCTTCATTCCCGTCGACAGCATCTTCACGCCCGTCACCAAGGTCAACTACACCGTGGAGAGCACCCGAGTCGAGCAGAGCATCGACTTCGACAAGCTCACCATCGAAGTCACCACCGACGGCACCGTCTCGGCAAAGGAGATCATCTCCCTCGCCGCGAAGATCATCAACGACCATATGAGGCTGTTCGTGGAGCTCGTCGACAACATGGACGAGCAGAGCATCCTCGTCTCTCAGGACGACGACAAGGCGCAGAAAGTGCTCGAGATGTCCATCGAGGACCTCGACCTCTCCGTCCGCTCGTACAACTGCCTGAAGCGCGCCAACATCCACACCGTCGAAGACCTCACCAAACGCACCGAGGAGGATATGCTCAAAGTCCGCAACCTCGGCAGAAAATCCCTCGAAGAAGTCGTCAAGAAGCTCGAAGACCTCGGTCTCAGCCTCAAGGCTCAGGAGGATTAGGAGTAAATTATGGCAAGAAAACTTGGCAAACGCACCGATCAGAGAATGGCTATGCTCCGCAACCAGGTCTCCGAACTCCTTTGGTACGGGGAGATAGAGACCACCGTCGACCGCGCCAAAGAAGTGCGCCGTCTGGCTGAGAAGATCATCACTCTCGCCATCCGCACCTACCAGGACGAGGTCGCCGTCACCAAGACCAAGACCGACGCCAAAGGCGGCAAGTCCGAGGTCACTTTCACCAACGACGGCGCGAAGAAGCTCGCCGCCCGCAGAAAGATGATGGCTGAGCTGCGCGATCTTCAGGAAGTCCGCAGGGAGAAGGAGAGCAAGACCGCTTACAAGGCGCGCATCAAGGATGTCAACCATCCGCTCATCGAGAAGATCTTCCGTGAGTATGCGCCCAAGTACGACAAGCGCGCCGAAGAGCTCGGCAAGGGCGGCGGTTACACTCGTATCCTCCGCACCGGCACCCGCCGCGGCGACGCCGCGCAGGTGTGCATCCTGCAGCTCGTCTGAGGCGAACTTCAAAACATCAAAACAACAAAACCGCCGTTTCATACGGCGGTTTTGCTTTGTAAGATCTCTGTTTTGTTGTCATCGACCCGTCTCGTCGGGGGCGGGGCGCTGCCATAGCGCCGCGCGTTCGGGGTGAAATACGGCGCCCATGATGTTGCGTTTGGCGGAAGGGTTGTCGCGGGTGAGTTGTTTTATAAGCTGCTTGGCGTATTCGCGTCTCGTCACCTTGTCCTCAGGGCAGACCGATGGCACCACGGGCAGTTCCAGCCGTCCCACCGCGCCCACTATGTCGCATTCTTCTATGTAGATGAACGGGCGGATGAGTTTGACCGCGCTCTTGTCCATATACGCCGTCGGGGCGAAGCAGGAGAAGCGTCCCTCATACAGCAGGGAAAGCAGCACCGTTTCCGCCACATCGTCGGCGTTGTGCCCGAGGGCGAGCGTGCCGCCCCCGAGGCGGTTTATCTCGTTGTTCAGCGCGCCTCTGCGCATTTTGGCGCACAGCGAGCAGGGGCTCTTTTCTTTGCGCGCCTCAAATACTATCTCCGCAATGTCCGTCCTGACGATATGGCGGGGCACTCCCAGCGACTCGCACCAGTCCGTCAGCCGCTCGTCGGCGTCGTCCTTCCGTTCAAAGCCCATGTCTATGCTTATCGCTTCGAGCGTGAACGACTCGGGCGAAAAACGGCGGTAGGCGGCGAGCGCAGCTGTCAGCAGCACGCTGTCTTTGCCGCCCGAAAGCCCGACGAATATCCTGTCGCCGTCCGAGATCATCTTGTAGTCCTGTATCGCCCGTCTCATCGGCGAAAGTACCTGTTGCATACCGCGATTGTACCACCCTCTCGCCCGCTTTGCAAGCGCTCGGCAGGGCAGGGGCGCCGCCCCCGCACCCCGGCGGGGATACATCCCCGCACCCCGTGCGAGCTATGTCTCCCGCCGCAGACCCGCAGGGGCTCTGCCCCTGCACCCCGGCGGGGATCACATCCCCGCACCCCGTGCGAGCTCTGTCTCCCGCCGCAGGTCGCGGGCTTCGCCGCAGCCTGCGGCGGGAGAAGAGGGCATTTTTTATGGAGAGGGGAGGGGAGAACAAGAGATGTAGGGAAATCGGGGAGAGGTTTTTATTGAGCGGATGAAACATGAGAATGATAAGGGAGTGTAGCGGATGAAAAATGAGAAAGAGTGAGGAGCGGGCGAGGCGGATGAAGCCTGCGGGGAAAGAGTGCGGGAAAAAGAAACGGGCGAGCAGTTGCTCGCCCGTTCGTGTCATAAGTTTGTTTGTTGTGCTTACGCCTTGCCGTTGCAGCCCAGGACATCCACGATCTTGTGGCGCACGACCGCACGCACCGCGTCTCTCGCCGGCCCGAGGTACTGACGGGGGTCGAAGTGAGAGGGGTTGAGCGCGAAGTGCTCCCTGATGGTCGCGGTGACCGCGAGACGCAGGTCGGAGTCGATGTTGATCTTGCAAACCGCCATGGACGCCGCCTTTCTCAGCATGTCCTCGGGAACGCCCTGTGCGCCGGGCATATTGCCGCCGTACTGGTTGATGATCTTGACATACTCCTGCGGGACGCTGGACGCGCCGTGGAGCACGATGGGGAAGCCGGGCAGACGCTTGCCGACCTCTTCGAGGATATCGAAGCGCAGGCGGGGCTGACCCTTGAACTTGAATGCGCCGTGAGAGGTGCCGATGGCGATGGCGAGGGAATCCACGCCCGTCTTCTCGACGAACTCCTGGACCTGATCGGGATCGGTGTAGCTGGCGTCCTTGGCGTCGACTTTGACCGCGTCCTCGATGCCCGCGAGCTTGCCGAGCTCAGCCTCGACGACCACGCCGTGATCGTGCGCATATTCCACGACCTTGCGGGTGATGCTGATGTTCTCGGTGAAGGAGTGGGAGCTCGCGTCTATCATGACGGAGGTGAAACCGCTGTCCACGCAGTCCTTGCACAGCTCGAAGCTGTCGCCGTGGTCGAGGTGCAGGCAGATGGGGAGACCGCTGGTCTCGACCGCCGCTTCCACCATCTTCTTGAGGTAGACGGTGTTGGCGTACTTTCTCGCGCCCGCGGAGACCTGCAGGATGAGAGGCGCGTTCTCGATGGTGGCGGCCTCGACGATACCCTGGATTATCTCCATGTTGTTCACATTGAACGCTCCGATGGCGTAGCCGCCGTCGTAGGCTTTTTTGAACATTTCGGTGGTTGTGACCAAAGGCATAATGTTACCCTCCGATGAGTTTTTGTCGTGAGTTATTATACAACCGCCGCGCCGAAAAGACAACTGTTATTTGCCCCGCGCCGCAATTTGCGGGCGCACCCTTTCGCCGCTCTTCCGCGCTCCCTTGCGCCCGTTCTCTCTCCGCGCCGGAAAATCCTCCCGCACCGAGTTGCATTCCCGCGCAGACGGGGTATAATACTTAGCGGAGGTGACCGTATGGTACACGACAACAGACAACAAGTGCTTGCTCATAACCTCGTCAACTACTCCTGCCGCGTGGGCAGGGGAGACAAGGTCTGGATAGACGCCGGCGGCTGTCCCGCCGAGTTCACCGCGCTGCTCGTGAGAGAGGTCTACGCCGCGGGCGGTATGCCCTTCGTCAACCTGCGCGACAGCTATCTCCTCCGCGAGATCCTGCGCGGTGCCACTCCTGAACAGCTCGACCTTTGGGCTGAGCGCGACGCCGCTTTCATGGACAAGATGGATTGCTATATCGGCGTGCGCGGCGGCGACAACAGCTACGAGCTCAGCGATATCCCCGACGACAAAATGCAGAGCTACGACACCCGCTACTCCGTCAAAGTCCACCACAATATCCGCGTCAAAAAGACGCGTTGGGTCATCCTGCGCTATCCCACTCCCGCCATGAGCCAGCTCGCGGGCATGAGCACGGAAGCCTTCGAAGATTACTTCTTCTCCGTCTGCTGCCTCGACTACGCCAAGATGGACAAGGCGATGGATCCGCTGGTTAAACTCATCAATTCGACGGATAAAGTCCGCATTGTGGCAAAAGACACCGATCTCTCCTTCTCCGTAAAAGGCATCGGAGCCGTCAAATGCAGCGGACATTGCAACATCCCCGACGGCGAAGTCTACACCGCGCCCGTCCGCGACAGCGTGAACGGCGTCATCACCTACAATGTGCCCTCCATTGAAAACGGCTTCCGTTTCGAGAATGTCCGCCTCACCTTCGAAAAGGGCAGGATCGTCGATGTCTCCGCCAACGACACCGCCCGCGCCCGCGCCATCTTCGACACCGACGAAGGCGCCCGCTATGTCGGCGAGTTCTCCTTCGGGCTCAACCCCAACATCGACCGCGCCATCGGCGACATCCTCTTTGACGAAAAGATCGCCGGTTCCATCCATTTCACCCCCGGCGCCTGCTACGACGACGCCTGGAACGGCAATGTCAGCGCCGTCCATTGGGACCTCGTCCAAGTCCACACCCCCGCCTACGGCGGCGGCGAGATCTACCTCGACGGCACTCTCGTAAGGAAGGACGGGAAGTTTGTGTTGCCGGAGCTGTTCCCCCTCAACCCCTAAACCGCGCTATTTCGCGTGATACTGCGTCAGCGCCTCCCGCCCGACCGCTTATGTACAAGGAGTACACGGCGCGTCCGTTCGGGAGGCGCTTCCTTGTTTGACACGAAATATCGCGGTTTAGGGTGCTGTCCCCGATATAAGCATGGAACCACCTCTCGCGCTATTCGGCGACCTGCTTTGTCAGCCCCGTTGCTCAGACCTCTTATGTACAATAAGTACACTGCGAGTCCTGAGCAACGGGGCTTTCGCGCATCTCATCCGAATATCGCGGTTTAGGGTAGCGGTTCTGTTTAAGTGAGTGGAGACACGAAATATCGCGATTTAGGGTGCCATTTCTAATTGGCGGCTAAACAGGAACGCCCCGCATAATTTTCGTGCTAACCCAAGCGCCCTTGATCGGGCTGACTGCCCCGAGCGTGGTAATACAGTCCCCCTCCTTCCCTTCGGGCTTTCCTCCCCCACGCGGAATAGAGGACCGTCCTCGTATCATGCACGACAAACGCGGGGTGCGATACTCACGCTTATCGTGGCGCACTCGCTTATTTCGATCGGCGGGCACTACCGGCTGAGATCCCCGCGCGGGGCGAGGAATTCGGTCTCGCGCACGACGCCCGTGTCTATTTAAGTCTTCGACGGCGCGCGACGCTCAAAGAGCGCGCCGCGACTTTCAAGCGGCGGCTTCGCCGCCTGTGAAAGTTTGGCTGAGCGGCGCGTAATTCCGTCTTCGGAAAAGGTTGGTGAGGGTATAGGAACACCCCGAATAAGTGTGGTGCGGGATCAGGCGCGTTATTCCGTCTTTGAAAATTTTTAGTGCGGGTTCAAACACCCTCCGAAGGAGTGTATTTTGCCGCTTGAAGCCCGGAGTAGCATCCCCATCAGCCAATCAGGGACGGGGCTTTACCCCAAAAAGTGTCCTCGGCTTCGCCTCCGGTACTTTTTGGGGGCCCCGGAGAGGCTTCGAATAAGTAGGTGCGAGTTCAAGCTGCGCGTATCAGTGCTATCCCGTCCCTAGTTGGCGGCTATGTAGAAACGAGTAAAACGCCGATATTTCGTGTCAGACAAGGAAACGAAACGCCCGCGGACAGGAGCATACTTCTCGTATGTGACTGCTCGCGGGCGTGAAGTTGACGCAGTATCACGCGAAATAGCGGCGTTTTATATAGCGGCGTTTTGTTACATTATCTTGTGATACATGGAATACATCTCATCATACCCCCAGATGACAGGCACGGGGTAGAGGGGATTGGCTTCCTTGAGGGCGTGGTCGATCATGATGGGGACATCCTCCTCTTTGATCGTCCATTTGCCTTCGATCTTGGTGGGGATCGCCATATACTCGTTCATCTCGCGGATGGCGGCGATGAACTTGGTCGCTTTCTCGGCATCCGACTCGCCGGTGATACCGACGGCTTCCGCGAGGCGGGCGAGCTTCTTATGCGCCTTTTCGCCGTACGCTTCGATGACATGGGGCAGCAGGACGGCATTGGCAAGCCCGTGAGGCACGCCGTAGAAACCGCCGAGGGAATGCGCGATGGCGTGGACATAGCCGACATACGCTCTCGTGAACGCCATGCCCGCGAGCAGGGAAGCGCGCTGCATATTGCTCCTTGCCTCGATATCCTTGCCGTCGTCGTAGGCGCGCTTCAGATACTTGAAGATGAGCTGAGTCGCCTCGATGGCATACTGTTTGGTCTTGCGGGTGTTCTCGCTGCCGATGAACGCCTCGACGGCGTGGGTGAGCGCGTCCATACCCGTGGTGGAAGTGATGTGCTTGGGCAGCCCGATGGTGAGAGCGGGGTCCATGACCGCGTAATGCGGGATGAGCACGGGATCGTTGATGGGATATTTCTCCTTCTTTTCGGGGTTGGAGATGACAGCGGCGATGGTGGCTTCGCTGCCCGTGCCCGAAGTGGTGGGGATGGCGACCAGCGGGGGGAGCTTGCGCAGCACGCGGAGCACGCCCTTCATCTTGGCGATGGTCTTGCCGGGGCGGGCGATACGCGCGCCGATACCCTTGGCGCAGTCCATGGGCGAGCCGCCGCCCAGCGCGATGATGACATCGCAGTTGTTGTCCTTATAAAGCTTGACGCCGTCCTCGATATTGCCGATGGTGGGATTGGGCACGACCTTGTCGTAGACGGTGATCTTCAGCCCTTCGGCGTTGAACCCGTCGATGATGGGCTGCGCCATGCCGAGGCTCATCAGCACGCTGTCGGTGACGAGCAGCGCGCTCTTGAACCCCTTCTCCTTCGCGAAAGCGGGGAGCTTGGCAAGGCTGCCTTCTCCCGAGATCTGCTCGGGCACGCGCCAGGGCAGGAAGTACTCCGCCACATACAGGACGCACTGGAAACACCTGCACCATATCCTGCGGGGCAGGGAAGCCTTGTACTTCTTGATCTTTTCGATGGTCTTCGCGTCTTCGAGCGCGATGTTGTTCTCGGGGGCATTGCTTTTTTCGTTGGTTTCTGCCATAGTCTCTTGTCTCCTCCGTCGCCAGATTTACAAAATTATACGAAAATTTTACCACCACAGCGCGCATAACGCAAGCGTGTGCGCGCAATTTGCGTGCGCGCCCGCCGGGGAAGGGGAGAAAAAGCAGCGGCGGAAGGGGATATGCGCCCCTATCCCGTTGCGGTCGGGGCGCGCGTGTGCTACATTTATGGTATGGAGAAAGCGAACACATCCGCCCACTCCGCGGCGGCGAAAACTCACCTTGTCGTCTTCGACCTCGACGGTACTTTGGCTATGCTCGGCGCGCCCGTGGGGGACGCCGACGCGGCGGCTCTCCGCACGCTCTCGGAGCGGGCGTATATCGCCATAGCTTCCGGCAAACCCACCTATTACCTTTGCGGTTTCGCCCGCCAGCTCGGCATCGCGGACGCCGTCCTCATCGGCGAGAACGGCTGCACCATGCAATTCGGCGTCGGGCTGCCTCCCGCGCAAAACGAGAGGTTTACATCCTCAAAACGCGCGCTTGAACAGCTCGATCGCGCAAGAAAAGATATCCCCGAACTTTTCGCGAGCGGCATTTGGTGCCAGCCCAACGAAGTCATGTTCACCCCCTTCCCCACCTCGGAAGAGCAGTTCGCCGCCATCCGCGACTACAACCGCGCACATGCCGGGGATCTCGACGCGCTCGATATCTACGAGCATTGCGATTCGCTGGATTATGTCCCGTCGGGCATAAGCAAAAAGACGGCGGTGACCGCGCTTGCGGAAAAGCTCGGGCTGCCGCTGTCGCGGGTGATCGCGGTGGGCGACGGCGTCAACGATTATCCCATGTTCGAGTGCGCGGGGGTGTCCGTCGGGGTGGATCTGGCGTCTCCGGGGCGCGCGGACCGCAATTTCAAGGCGCTTTCGGAGGCGCTCTCTTTCATACTCGGGCTGACCGGCGGAGAGGGTTGAGAAAGGAACGAATTTATGCCTTTCATTCGCTTGTCTTTTTTGCGGAATGTATGTAAAATAATACCCGCGAGCGCGTGAGCTTGCGAAAAACGAAATCAAACCCTTCGGAGGTATCATCTATTATGGCAAAAAATGTCAGAGTTGCTATCAACGGTTTCGGCAGGATCGGTCGTCTTGCGTTCAGGCAGATGTTCGGTGCGGCGGGCTATGAAGTCGTCGCCATCAACGACCTGACCGATTCCAAGATGCTCGCCCATCTTCTCAAGTACGACAGCGCGCAGGGCAGATACGCTCTCGCCGACAAGGTCGAAGCCAAAGAGGGCGCCATCGTCGTCGACGGCAAGGAGATCAAGATCTACGCCGAGAAGAACGCCGCGGATCTTCCCTGGAAGGAGATCGGCGTGGATGTCGTGCTCGAGTGCACCGGCTTCTACACCTCCAAGGCGAAGGCGCAGGCTCACATCGACGCCGGCGCGAAGAAAGTCGTCATCTCCGCTCACGCGGGCAACGACCTTCCCACCATCGTCTACAGCGTCAACGAGAAGACCCTGACCAAGGACGACACCATCATCTCTGCCGCGTCCTGCACCACCAACTGCCTCGCCCCCATGGCTGCGGCGCTCAACAAGCTCGCCCCCATCGAGAGCGGTATCATGAGCACCATCCACGCCTACACCGGCGACCAGATGGTCCTCGACGGTCCTCATCGCAAGGGTGACCTCCGCCGCGCGCGCGCTGCCGCCATCAACATCGTGCCCAACAGCACCGGCGCCGCCAAAGCCATCGGCCTCGTCATCCCCGAGCTCAACGGCAAGCTCATCGGCTCCGCTCAGCGCGTGCCCGTCCCCACCGGTTCCACCACCATCCTCGTGGCGACCGTGAAGGGCAAGGTCACCGTCGACGAGATCAACGCCGCCATGAAAGCCGCCGCTTCCGAGTCCTACGGCTACAACGAGGAGCCCATCGTCTCCAGCGATGTCATCGGCATGACCTACGGCTCCCTCTTCGACGCCACCCAGACCATGGCAAAGTATATGGAAGACCTCGACTGCACCCAGGTCCAGGTCGTCAGCTGGTACGACAACGAGAACAGCTACACCTCGCAGATGGTGCGTACCATCAAATATTTCGCCGAACTGAACTAAACGCCGTTATTTGGCGAATAGCTTTGTCAGCCCCGCATCTCCGACCGCTTATGTACGAAAGTACACCGCGCGTCCGGATATGCGGGGCTTTCGCGCTCTTCATCCAAATATCGGCGTTTAGTGAAGTGAAGCGAAATATCGCGGTCTTACCCGTTCATGATTAGGAGGGGGAAATGTCCTTGCGCTATTTCGCGAATAACTGCGTCAGCGCCTCCCGCCCGACCGCTTATGTACGACAAGTACACGGCGCGTCCGTTCGGGAGGCGCTTTCTTGTTCTTCATCGAAATATCGCGGTCTTACCCGTTCCTACTTGGCTGATGAGGATAGAAACAAAGATTCATGCGGCGGAATGCACTCCTTATCATAAAAACATAGAAAAGCTTGACAGGACGGGGGAAAGGGTGGATTATAATCATAAATATATTGGTGCGGCGATATTGCCGCGGGAGGGGAAGATGAAGAGGAAGACATTTTTGCTGATATGCGCGGTGCTCATCGCGGCGCTGCTTATCGGCGTTCTTGCCGCTTGCGATCCGGGCTCCAAAGAGCAGGGCGGTACGCAAATACCCGGTGGCACTCAGCTCCCCGGCAATGGCGGAGGCGGCGGCTCGCAAACCCCGGGCGACACCACGACGCCGGGCGATGATGGTCTTGGCGGAGATGTCGGCAGTGTGGTTACTTCTCCCGACGGGATCGTTTTTACGAATATCGGTGGCAGCTATTCCGTGACCGGTTATGAGGGGACTCCCACCGTCGTTGTTATCCCCGAGACATATGAAGGCTTGCCGGTGACGAGCATAGACGACGACACCTTTATTTATTGCGACTCTCTCACCTCTGTCACCATCGGGAACAGCGTGACGAGCATAGGGGGCGGCGCGTTCTCGAGTTGCACCTCTCTCACCTCGGTCACCATCCCGAACGGCGTGACGAGCATAGGGGACTATGCCTTCTCGGGTTGCGACTCTCTCACCTCTGTCACCATCCCGAACGGTGTGACGAGCATAGGGAACTATGCCTTCTATAGTTGCGACTCTCTCACCTCGATCACCATCCCGGACAGCGTGACGAGCATAGGGGGCGGCGCGTTCTCGGGTTGCACCTCTCTCACCTCCGTCACCATCGGGAATGGCGTGACGAGCATAGGGATCTATGCGTTCGAGGGCTGCGACAATTTGCAATACAATGAATATGACAATGCACTCTATCTCGGGAACGACGAAAATCAGTATGTGGTGCTCATTAAGGCAAAAGACGAGACGATAACTTCGGTCGACATCAATGCTTCGACAAAGGTTATATACGGCTCTGCCTTTGAGTATTGCACCTCTCTCACCTCGGTCATCATACCTGACAGCGTGACGAGCATAGGGGACTATGCCTTCTCGGATTGCGACATTCTTGCCTCTGTAACTTTCGAGGGAAAGACGGAGAAATGGCGCGCGATTGAGAAGGGCACGGAATGGAATCGAGGCTGTCCGTTCACAGAGGTAGAGTGCTCGGACGGGACGGTTGTCGTTTGACGGCGTCCGAGGAGCTGTGAGCACAAAAAAAGCGCGCTTGCGGGCGCGCTTTTGTGTGTGATAGTTCGGTGTTGTTTTTCGCGGGTTTGTGCGATTTTGTGTTGCTACCGCGAGGGGTGTTTTGTGCGGTTTGGTGTTGTCTCCGCGCATTGCGGCATGGTGTGATTTTGCGCCCCGCCGTATGCGGTGGTTTTCGGGGTTTTGACCGAAAGCGGGGTTCAACGGTACACTTTCAGCACATTATGGACGACTTTGCATTCGAGGATCTTGTCGTCGATGACTTCGCCGTCGAGTTCGATCTTGCCGTCGTCGAGCACTTCTACGGTGACTTCCTTGGCGGAGTAGACCTCGGTGTAGTCCTTCTTGACATGTTTTCCGGAGAGGAAGCCGGGGAGCTCGACGGGGATGCGGCTCTTTTTCATCTCGTTGACGATGACGACCGAGAGGAGCCCGTCGTCGACTTTGGCGTCGGGGCAGATGGGCATGCCGCCGCCTATGCAGGTGCCGTTGCCGACGCCGATCATAAACACGCTCTTGTCCATGGTCTTGCCGTCTATGGTGAGGCGGAGCTTGTGCCATTTGACATGGATGAGGGTGTCGAAGAGGGCGGCGTAGTACTTGAGCTTGCCGCGGAAGGCTTTCATCTCGGCGTAGCGGAGGAGCACATCCACATCCATGCCCGCGCCCGCGACATTGAGACAGCGGCGGGAGCCGACATCGATATAGTCGATATAGCCTGTGTTGCCCTTCAGGATGAGTTCGATGGCGTCCTTGACTTTCTTGGGGTGCCCGGAGGCGCGGACGAAGTCGTTGCCGGTGCCGCAGGGGACGATGCCCAGCGTGACATTGTCGAAGTCGGTGATGCCGTTCAGCACCTCGTTGAAGGAGCCGTCCCCGCCGAAGACGAGGATCTTGGCGTCGGGTTTTCCGGACAATTCGCGGGCGAGCTCGGTGGCGTGCCCGGCGTATTCGGTGTTGTGCACGGCGTACTCGGCGCCGGCGGCTTTCAGCATTTTTTCGGCGACGGTGAGCGCTTTGAGGCTCTTACCCTTTCCGCCGAGTGGGTTGATGATGATGTCGTACATATTGAACAAACTCCCCCGTGTGTACGGATATTGACATTATATTACACTTAGTGCCACCGCATGTCAAGCGCGGGAAGGCGACTCGCGCGGCGGGGCTTGGGGGCGAGGGCGCCGGCGGCGCGAAAAGGGGCGGCGCGCCCGCGGGCGGTCCGCTTCATATCCCGGGGCCGCCTTTTTTTGCCTGCCGAGCGGGAAAATGCGGCTTGCTTTTCGGCGGGGCGGGTGTTATCATTGTTGTATCGGGCGCGCGCGTGCGCGCCATGCGAAGAGGGGAATATGAGCATACTTTTCAAAGGCGGCAGGATAATCGACGGCACCGGCGCCCCCGCTTATCTCGGCGATGTCTTCGTCGAAGGCGGGATCATCACCGAAGTCGGGGAGTGCTCAAGAGAGGCGGACACCGTGGTCGACTGCACCGGGCTCGTCGTCGCGCCGGGGTTCATAGACGCCCATTCCCACAACGACTTTTTCTACGACCGCGATGACGCGGAGATGTTTTACGCCCCCTTCCTCAGGCAGGGCATCACCACTCAGATAACGGGCAATTGCGGCTTTTCGCCTTTCGGGGTCTCGGAGACCTCTCCTTACCGCGACAAGGTGGGCGGCGGGCTTTTCCGCGCGGTGCAGCCGGGCTCTTTTGCCGAGTTCAAACGGCGCGCGGAAGGGCGGCTCATGCTCAATCTCGTGCCACTCGTGGGACAAGGGACGACCAGGATAAGCATTTCCGGCTACTCCCCTCGTCCGCTCACTCCCGCGCAGATAGAGGCGGAGATGGAACTCGTGGACGAGGCGATGAGCGGCGGCGCGTTCGGCGGCTCCTTCGGCTTCATGTACGAGCCCGGCATCTACGCAAAGCGCGACGAACTCATCGCGTTCGCAAAGCTCATCGCGAAGTATGACGGCATCCTCACCGTGCATCCCCGCGCGTGCAGCAAGGTCGCTCTCGGCTATCCGCTGCTCTCCAAGCCGCATATCGAACTCGCCCTCGACGAGGTGGTCGGCATCATGAAAGAGAGCGGCGTCAGGACGGAGTACTCCCACCTCATCTTCGTGGGCAAGACTTCGTGGAAGAGCGCGGACAGGATGCTCGCGAAGTTCCACGCCCTGCGGAAAGAGGGCTACGACATCGCTTACGACAACTACTCCTTCACCTACGGCGCGTCCGTCATCACGGTGGTGCTGCCGCCGTGGTATATGGCGCTCCCGAAGGAGGAGAGGAAGAAGCCCTTCAACATGTTCCGCCTGAAACTCATGACCAACCTCACCAAGGCGGCGCTCGGCATAGAATTCGACGACCTCACCGTGGCTTACATCTCTCCCGATCCCGCCCACAAGAAGTACGAGGGCAGGACGGTCGCCGACTGTGCCCGCGAAGAGGGGCTGTCTCCCTTCGATATGTACATCAAACTCGTCGACCTCAGCGACGGGCAGGGCAGGTTGTATCTCGGCAAGTACTACAGCGAAGACATCATAAGACGGCTCATGGAGGACGACCTTTCGGTGTTCATGACCGACGCCTGGGTGGAAGAGGCGGGCACGCAGAACGGAGCGGCTTTCCAAGGCTTCCCCTACTTCTTCGTGCGTGCAAAAGAGTACGGCATCGCGACCGAAAAGATAGTCCGCAAGATGACGGGCGCGACGGCGGAACGCTTCGGCATCAAGGGGCGCGGAGTGCTGACCGAAGGCTACGCCGCCGACATCACCGTCTTCGACGAGGACGGGTTCAAGGTGGATCCCGCCGTCCCCGACTTCACCCCGGAGGGCATAAAGCGGGTGTATATCGCCGGCACCGAAGTGGTGCGCGACGGCGTCCTCACGGGCGCGCGTCCCGGCAAAGTCTTGCTCAAAAAGTGGCATTAACTGCGCAAAACGACTGAATAAAGGAGGATTTCGGGCGAATGAAGGAAAAACTCAAAAAGCTCTTTAACACCCTGAAATCTATGTGGGACAAGCCGCTTCCCGGCAGGTTCCTCACGCTCAAGGAGGCGGGTGCGTTCGGCATTTACGCGCTCGGCAACAGCTGGATCTACAACACCATGATGCTCGTCGTCACGGTGACGCAGATCCCGTACTTCTACGGCGTTTCATCGCTGCACGGCTACATCGTGTACATAATCGGCACGCTGCTCGCGTCCATCCTGACGCCGCTCGCCGCCAACGCCATGGAGAAGAAGCGCACCAAGTGGGGGCGCTACAAGCCGTACATCCTCTTCTCGCTGCCCGCGTTCGCGCTGTTCACCATGCTTGCAATGTGGGTGCCGCAGGGCTATACGGAGGAGGGCAAGATCGCCTATGTCTACATCAGCTGCGTGCCGCTCATAGCCATAGCCACCTTCTCCAACAACATGTACCAGACCATGCCCAATGTCATCACCCCCAACTCCCAGGAGAGGGCGGACATCATGACTCCCGTCGGGCTGCTGGTCGGGTTCGCGCCCACCATAATGAACCTCATCGTCGGACCCATCCGCTCGGCGTTCATCGAGAACGGGCAGGGCGAGTTCATGGCGATGCGAGTGCTCGGGCTCATCGCGGTCGTGCTCGGCACCATCTGCATAATGTTCATCATCAAGGTCAAGGAGAGGGTGTACGAGATCGAGACCGCTCCCGACGGCTTTGAGGTCAAGACCGACTTTTCGGATGTCCCGCCCGAGGGCGAGACCGCTCCGCCCGCGGCGGAGGAAGCGGCGGAAGGCGCCGCGCCCCTTGCGGATGACGGTGCCCGTGAAGGCGAACTCACCTTCGAAGGCATGGTCGCCGCCGAGACTCCCGCGAGCGCCGAAGAGCCCTTCCTCGGCAATGCGGTGCCGGGTGGTGAGACCGCTGCCGCCGCGGCGGCAGCCGCGCCCGCGATGCCGGCGCGGAACAAATATCAGGGGGTCAAGGATTTCTTCTCTCTGTTCAAGAACAAACCCCTCATGATCCTCTTCTTCGCGCTCATCGTGGGGTCGCTCCGCGAATTCTGGGTGCAGTTCCGTCCGCTCATCCTTCAGCTGCGTTACTCGGCGGATGTCACCGTCGCGCTGGATATCATGGGCGTCGCGAACACCGTCATAGGCTTCGCGAGCACAGTGGCTATGCTGCTCCTGCCCATCGTCACGAGAAAGCTCAACAAGAATGTCATCATCATCGTGTTCAGCTCGCTTTCGTTGGTGGTGTGCGGCGCGCTGGGGTTTGTCGGCATAGAGAACATCCCGCAAGGCACCGTGTCCGCGGTGGTGCTCACCCTCCTCTTCTTCATCGCGCAGTGCAATCCCACCTACCTCCTCATTCCCGTCATGCTCGGCGAGATCGCGGACTGGCAGCAGGCGCGCACCGGAAAACGCTACGAGGGGCACCTGCAGAACTTCATCTTCACCATCCCCGGCGTCTTCTCGCAGATCGCGATGCTCGCCTCCTGGCTGTGGCAGAACGCGATAGGTTTCGAGCCCGCTCAGATCTCGAACGACATCTCCGAGGCGGTCGGGCAGATCGCCGAAGGCGCCGCCATCGACCCGACCACCATCGTCAGCGCCGAGACCCACGCCCTTGCGAACGAGTGGTTCAACGCCTGCTTCCTGCTGACGGCGGGGAGCATAGTGCTCATGATCATACTGCTTTGCTTCTATCCGCTCACGCGTAAGAAGCACGCCGAACTCATCGCCGAGCTGGAGTCTAAGGCGACCAACCTCGACGAGCTGGATGAGAACGAGAGCGTGCTCGCCGAGGACGGCAGCCTGGTGCTCAAGAGGACGCTCACCGAGGGCAGCGAAAGCGGCGATGAGATCGCGGAAGCGGAACTCCCGGAGGCCACCCCGATTCCCGAAACGCCGGACGAAGCGGAAGAAGACGCTCCCGAAAAGCTCACGGACGACGCTCCGCCCGAGGCGGGGAGCGACCTGCCTTCGGAGGACGGTCCCGAAACAAAATAAGTCATCCGCGCGCCGCAGGCGACCTCGCCTGCGGCGCGCCGCAAAGTTGCCCGCTTCGGACGGGCAGAGGAGACGGTATGCGGACATTTGAGGTCAAAGGCGGCGCGTTTTACGCCGACGGCAAAGAGTATAAGGTCTATTCGGGCGCGATACATTATTTCCGCGTCCCGCACGAGTATTGGCGGGACAGGCTCATGAAACTCAAAGCCTGCGGGTTCAACACTGTGGAGACCTATGTGTGCTGGAACATGCACGAGCCCCGCGAAGGGGAGTTCGACTTTTCGGGCGACCTCGATGTCGCGGGATTCGTCCGCACGGCGGGTGAGCTCGGGCTCAATGTCATCGTGCGCCCGGGCCCCTATATCTGCGCGGAATGGGATCTCGGCGGGCTGCCCGCGTGGCTGCTCGCGGACAAAAACATGCGCCTCAGGGTGAATCATCCCGCCTACCTCGAAAAGGTCGGGCGGTTCATGACCCGTCTGATGAGCGAACTCGTGCCCCTGCAATGCACGCGCGGCGGTCCCGTCATCGCAATGCAGGTGGAGAACGAGTACGGCAGTTACGGCAACGACAAAGGTTATCTCGCCGCCTTGAAGGAGATGCTCATAAGTCTCGGCGTCGAGGTGCTGCTGTTCACCTCGGACGGCACCTGCGGCTATATGCTCGCGGGCGGGACCACCCCCGGCGCGCTCGTCACGGCGAACTTCGGCTCAAACCCCGCAGGCAACTTCTCCGCCCTCAAAAGTTTCAGCCCGGACGGCCCCGAGATGTGCATGGAATTCTGGTGCGGCTGGTTCGACCGTTTCCGCGGCAGACACCATACCCGCCCCGCCTCGTCGGTGGCGAAGACGATGGCATCCTTCCTCGAAAGGGGAGCGAGCTTCAACATGTATATGTTTCACGGCGGCACAAACTTCGGTTTCGGCGCCGGTGCGAATTTCTACTCACGCTACACCCCCACGGTGACCAGCTACGACTATTGCGCGCCGCTCGGCGAATATGGCGGCTACACCCCCGCGTATCACGCGATCAGGCGGTTGCTCTGCGAAAAACAGGGTATTAAACCCCTTGATCTGCCGCCTGAGCCCAAACTTCAAAACATCGGAGAAGTGGCGCTCACGGAGTGCGCGGGGCTGCTCGCGAACGCCCGCAGGATAGGCAGTGTGCACCGCTCGCCGCTTCCCGAAAGCATGGAGTATTACGGGCAGAATTTCGGGCTCATTCTCTATTCCACCGTGCTCCCCGGCGACTACGGCACCGGATTTTTGAAGCTCAAGGGCGTGCACGACAGGGCGTATCTCTATGTGGACGGCGCCCTCAAAAAGGTGTTCGACCGCACGCGCACGAGAGGGTGCGATTTCTCGGTGGTGCTCGCGGGGCTCAAGAAGGGGAGCCGCATAGACATCCTCGTCGACGCGCTCGGCAGGGTGAACTACGGTGAGCACCTCTACGACCGGAAGGGGATAGAGTCCGTCATGTTCAACAATCAGACGCTCATGGACTTCGAGGTCACCACCATTCCTTTGGACGACCTCTCGGGGCTTGATTGGAGCGCGGGCAGAGAGGAGAAACACCGCTTCTACCGAGGCAGTTTTTCGGCGGATCCCGAGGCGGACTGCTTTGTGGATATGCGCGGGTTCGGCAAGGGGTATGTCTGGGTCAACGGATTCAATCTCGGCAGATATTGGAGCGTCGGACCCCAGAAGACGCTCTATCTCCCCGGCGTCAGGCTGCGCGCCGACGCGCCCAACGAGATCGTCATCCTCGACCTCGAAAGCCCCGGGAAAACGGCGAGCGTCTCCATCACCGATCGCCACCGCCTCGGCTGAGCAAACTCCGCCCGAGGAAAACGGTAGACAAGCCGCGCGGAAATGTATAGAATAATATCCGCGCCGAGCACCCGTAGCTCAGTTGGATAGAGTGTCAGATTCCGATTCTGAAGGTCACAGGTTCGAATCCTGCCGGGTGTACCAAACAAGCCGCCTATGAAAAGGCGGCTTGTTTTTTTCGGGCGTCTCGCCCGAAAGCGGCGTTCCGCCGCGGTACACCCTCCGCGAGCCGTCGCACGGCGGCGTCAAATGCTCCGCGTCGCTTCGCGCTTGCGCCGCCTTAGCTAGTCTACGGGTGTAATAAGGTGGGAAGGAATACAGCTTGACAAGCCGCCATTTTATAGGCGGCTTGTTTTTTTCGGGCGTGTCGCCCGAAAGCGGCGTTCCGCCGCGGGTACACCCGGCGTTGCCGCAAGGCGCCGTTAGCGAGAACCCGCCGGACGGCGGGTTCTGTGCGTACGCGCCTGCAGCAACGCTACGCGCAACAAAAATGCCATGGCCGGTTCACTCGATGGTAGCATGAAACGCAAAGCGCGCGTTCTCGCTCACCGCGCCGCATTTTTGTTGCGCGTGAGGGCAGCTCCGCTGCCCGTAAGCGGCGGAATACACTCCTTCGGAGAGTACTTGAACGCGCACCGCCCTTATTCGAAGCTTTCTTAGACACGACGAAAACTCTTTCGGAGCGCGAGCCGCAATAGGCGGCGAGAATGTGAGTGCCGAGCGGAGCTCACAAAGTACGCAGCCGCGCGCCCGCTGTTCGCCCCTCGGGCGGGGCGCATGGCGGCAAGTGGCATAATCTGCCGAGGAATTTTCCTCGGCAGCGATGTCGGCGGTACGCGAGCGCCGAAGGTGCCCCCTAAAATCGTGGGGCCCCTCCGGGGGGAATGATTTTTGGGGGAACCCGCAGGAGGGGGTAATTGTATTCCCGGGTGTAGGGGCAGTCAGCCTAATCGAGGGCGCTTGACTTCGCATTCACTTATGCGGGACATTTCTACTTAACCGCCAATTTGGGACGGGGCTGCCCTGGTACCGCTACGCGCTACCAGTCATACCCCCGTCCCTAATTGGCTTATGGGGGTGCTACTCCGAGGTTCAAGCGGCGTAATACGCTCCTTCGAAGCGTGCGTGTCTTCGCACAAAATTTAGTCCTGAAAACAAAACTTGCACGCGCGGGGCGCGTGCAAGTCGGGGAGAGGGCGGCGTCACTCCTTGTCCGCGGTTTCGGGGGGAGTTTGGGCGGGCGGGGGCGTTTCGTCCTCGCTCGTGAGATCGACGAGGGGGAGATCGCCCTCGGGAGCGTCCGCGAGTTTGCTCTCCGCGGTCTCACCGCTCGGGGCGGAGACGAGTTCGTCGAAAGGAAGGGTTTCCCCATTCGCGTCGCCGACCAACTCGTCGAAGGGGAGGGTCTCCCCGTTCGCGTCGCCGACCAGCTCGTCGAGGGAGAGGTTCTCGCCCGCGTCGTCCGCCGCATTCTCTTCGACGGTGCGGTCGAGCTGTTTTTCCATCGCAGCGACCTCTTTTTTGCCGAGGTTGTAGATGAACATGATGGCGATGAACATTATGACCGCGCCTATCAGCGTGAGCCCTATGCTCATCCTGACCATGGCGTCGGAGACGCCGGGATCCTGCGCGTAAATGGGATCCGCCTGAGGATCGTAGCCCACGGCTTCCATGCAGAGCAGGGGAAGCGATAGCGCGACGCCCTGGGCGATCTTGCGGAAGAGGCTGTAGATGGCGTAGACGCTGCCTTCCTCGCGCATGCCCGTCTTGAGCTGCTGGTAGTCTATGCAGTCGTTGACCATCGCCCAAGTGATGAGGTTGAACATACCGCCGCCCGTCTGGATCGCCATCAGTCCCATGATATACCCCCACATGCCCGCGGAGCTCGCGGGAATGGGGACGAGCAGCATGACGACGGAAGCGGCGATGCTGAGGAGGAAGGGCATCCCGACGGAGACCTTCTTGCCGAAGCGCTTGACGATCTTGCCCGTGAAGGGGAGGAAGAACGCCAGCGGCAGGTAGGAGACGATGGTGGCGGCGGTGATCATGTCGGCGTTTTGGAAGTGGACCTGGAACAGCCATTTTGCCGTCTGCGTCGAGGACATGAAGAAGACGATTGAGGCAAAGGACGCGAGGCAGAGCGCCAAGAGCGGACGGTTGGTCACGAAGCCTTTCAGCGTCTTCAGGTAATTGATCTTTTCGCGCTTTTCGGTCGGGACGATCACGCGTTCGGTGGTCAGCTTTATGCAGAGCATATACGCGACGAACGCGAAGACGCCCATGATGAGCGCGATCCAGATGAGGGATTCGCCGCGCAGTTCGTTCGCGTCGTTATAGACGATGAGGGGGAGCAGCATGCTCACGCCGCCGCCCGCCGCCGCGCCCACCGAACGCCAGGTGGACAGCGAAGTGCGCTGGAGCGGATCCGCCGTTATCGCCGCCGAGAGGGAGCCGTAGGGCACATTCATCAGCGTGTAGCTGAAGTCCCAAAGCAGATAGGAGACTATGCACACGGTGACTTTGAGCCACAGGGCGGCGTTTGGTATCGGCAAAAACACCAGCGCGCCCGTCACCGTCAGTCCGACCGAAGCGATCATCATCCAGGGCTTGAATTTGGAGCCGCTCCTGCCTATGCGGACGCCGTCCATTATGCCGCCCATGATGGGATCGTTGACGCCGTCCCACACTTTGGTGAGGATGATGATCACCGACCATATCCCGCCCGGTATTCCGATGAACTGTGTGTAGAAATCCACCATGAACGCCGATATCAGCGAGAAGCTGAGGTTGCAGCCGAGGTCGCCGAGCGCGTAGCCGAACTTGTCGCGGAACCCGAAGGGCCGCGTGTTCTTTTTCATCACATATCCCGCTTCTGACATTGTTTTCCCCCTTGTGCCGTGAGGCGGTGTGTTATTTCTTTATGGTCTGCAGGTATCTGTCCACCATGCTTATCATCTGCTCGTCGAGCTTCACGAAGGGGAGCTTCAGCAGCGTCTTCACTCTGAACGGCTTGACGAGCGAGATGAGGAAGCGCGGCACCTTGTTGCCGACGAACTTCTTGATCAGCGCCTGCACTTCGGGATTGGCGACGAGATCGCGGACCTTGTCCTCCGTGCTGAAGCGCGTGGGATCGATCTCGTCCGTGCCCGAGGCGAACCAGTTGCGGACAAAGCTGCCCGCGCCCTCGGGGAGGCGGTACTCCTCTGGTTCGGTCTCGACGCCCTCTATGACGGCGCGCTCTTCGAGCCCGCCCGCGCGCACGACGACGGTGTTGTCGCCGGGTTTCACGGGGACATCCTCGAAGCGGAACACCGCTTTGCCCGAGAGGACGCGCTTTTCGCCGTTAACATCTATCTCTACCTCGGACAGGTTGGAGTACACCTTTATCTCGGTCGTGCCTATGAGGCGCTTCAGGTAACGCGCGCCCGCCATGTGCACGAAGGGCTCATCCGACCAATACGCCTTGTAGAGGAAGAAGGCGTCCTTTTTGATCTTTCTGTCAAAAGTGACGAGCCCTTTGTTATTCCTGCCGCGCACGCCGCCTTCGTTCCTCGCCGCCGAGCCGAAGTCGAACATGTTCCAGACATAGCTGCCCCACATCCATTCCGCGGCGTTTATGCGCTCTATGTAGTTCTCGTGGAATATCGCCTGATACCCTTCGGAGTAGTCCCCGGGGACGGGCGAGGCGCCCTGATAGCGCAAAATGCCCTCCGCGCCGTACTCGGACAGGCAGAGCTTTTTGTCCGGCGCCACTTTGCGCCAGTTCGCGAGCCACTTGTCGAGGTCGGTGAACACCCCGACATACCAGCCGTAATAGTGGTTGTAGCCCAGGATATCCGTTATCGAATTGAGAGGGGAGGCGGCGGGGCACATGGTGACCGCAGCCATCGCCGTCGGGCGGGTGGGATCGAGCGAATGCGCCAAGTCGTTGAGCTCGCGGAGCGCCTTTTCCAGTCCGCGGCTCTCGCCGGCTATGGTGATCTCGTTGGCGATGCTCCAGGTGAATATCGAAGGATGGTTCTTGCTTTGAAGGATGAGCTCGCGAAGCTGTGAGAGCGCGTTTTGCTGTCTCTTCTTGGAAAAACGCGAGATGACGGGCACCTCCGCCCACACGAGCAGACCCGCGCGGTCGCAGAGAGTGTAGAAGTAGTCGGAGTGCTGATAGTGCGCGAGCCTCACCGAATTGGCGCCCACTTCCTTGATGAGACGGATGTCCTCCTCATGCTCGGCGGGAGTCAGCGCGTTGCCCATGTTCTCCCTGTCCTGATGACGGGACACGCCCTTGATCTTGAGGTGCCTGCCGTTGAGGAAAAACCCCTTGTCCGCGTCGAAGGCGACCGTGCGGAAACCCGTCTCGACGCTCACGCTGTCTCCGCCCACTATCTCCGCCGTGAGGGTGTAAAGATATGGGTCGTCCACATCCCAAAGGCGGGGAGAGGACACGGGGAGAGTCGCTTTTCCGCTCTCCGCAGTCACGGTGGCGGAGGCGACGGCATTTCCTTCCGCGTCCGCGAGCGTAAGGGTGACTTTGTCACCGGGGAGGGTGCCGACCGTCACGAAGGTCACTTCCGCCAGCCAGCCGTCCTTTTGCTTTGCGGGAGTCACGAAGATGCCGCTGCCGTTGAGGGTGACATCGAAATGCTTTTCGGGGAAGGTGAGGAGCTCCACACCCCTGTAAAGCCCGCCGTAAAAAGTGAAGTCCGCCATGGTGGGGTAGACGCTCTCGTCGGGCGAGTTGTCGGCGTCGACCTCGAGGAGATTCTCCTCTCGGATGAGCTTGCCCGTCAGCGGCACGAAGATGGCGGAGTAGCCGCCCTCGTGCACCGCCAGCGTTTCGCCGTTGAGACGGACGGCGGACTTTGAATTCGCCGCGCCTATCTTGAGACAGCACGCCGCCTTTTCCGCGGGGAGCTTCTTCGAGTAGGTCCCGCGCGTCCTGAGATACCCGTTCTCGCCGCTCTGACCGTCGAGGGCGTTCCAGGTGTGGGGGAGATCGACGCTCAAAGTTTTGCCGTCGATGTCGAGTTGCCAACCGCGGTTAAGATCTACGCTTTTCATGCTCACCTCGCGCGATGTGATGTCAAAAAAATTATAAGTTGACTTCCGTTACCTTTTCAAGACGCCTTCCCGCTTTTCGCCCCCGAAAACGCCCGTTTGCCGCTCGTTGGTCAATTTTTGCAAGTCGCTTTCGACTCTTGCGCACGGCTCATCGCGGCGCGAAGAGTTTTCCCGCGACAACGCGGCGAAGGCGTGTTATAATGTCCGAAAGAGGTGGCTATGAGACCCATGAGAAGAAAGGACAGAGAAATGCCCCGCGAGTTCGCTCTCGCGGTGGCGGACAAGTGCGAGTGGACGACGGTGTCCTTCGTCACCCCGGAGGGCGAGCCCTATGCCGTGCCCGTCAGTGCGGTGAGGGTGGGGGAGAGCCTCTACTTCCACTCCGCCCGAGAAGGCAGGAAGGCGGAGTGCATCGCCGCCTGTCCCAAGGTGCACGCCGTCTGCGTCGGCGATGTCGAGAGGTCCCGGGACAAGTTCACCACCGGCTACGAATGCGCCATGATCGAGGGCGTCTGCCGCGAGGTCACGGACGAGGCGGAAAAGCTCCGCGCCCTCCGCGCGATCTCGGAGAAGTACACCCCGGGGATCATGTCGCGTTTTGACGAGGCAGTGCGCGCGAGTCTTCCGCGCACCGCGGTGTTCAGGATAGATATCGAGAACATAAGCGGCAAGGCAAAAATACTGAAATAGGTGTTGAACGCGCAAAACGAGAGCATAAACCTCTTGATCGCGCGAAAGGAGTGAGAATGAAAGACGGAAAGCGCGAGCGTGCGTTCCTTTGCAAGGTGGTGCGCGAGGCATGGGAAAAGTGCGGCGGGAGACCGAGCGTGACCGATGTCAAGTCGGCGTTCGATCTGGTCACCGATATAGATTTTGCCATGGAGAAGTTCATCACCCGCGCCATAGGCGAAGAGTTTCCGGGCGACGCGGTCATTGGCGAGGAGTACAATCCTCTGACCGAGCTCCCCGCGGGCAGGTGCTGGACGGTGGATCCCGTGGACGGCACGGTGAATTTCGCGCACGGGCTGCCGCTCTTCGGGGTGCAGTGCGCCTTTTGCGAGGACGAGATCCCGCTCGCTTCCGCGATATATCTGCCTGCGTTCGGCGAGTTGTATTCGGCTTCCGCGGGCGCGGGGGCGAGGCTCAACGGCGAACCGATCTTTGTCTCTTCGAGGCGGGAGGACATGGCTGTGGCGTCCGTCGGGGATTATTCTCATCGCAGCGCGGAGCTGTTCGAGATGCAACTCGGCATGACGCGTTCGGCGGCGGCGCGGGTCGCCAAGGTCAGGCATTTCGGCGCGGCGAGCGTGGATTTTTCCTGGCTCGCGGCGGGCAGGACGGACGCGTTCGTCATGCTGACCAGGAACCTTTGGGACATCGTCCCCGGGATGCTGCTCGTAAAGGAAGCGGGCGGCGTCGTGAGGTCGGCGGACGGCGGTGAGTTCGTGTTCGGCGGGCGGGGCATAGTCGCCGCGGCGTCCGAGGAGATCGCAGATATTTTCTGC
Source organism: Candidatus Limadaptatus stercoripullorum (assembly GCA_018713795.1). Taxonomy (GTDB): domain Bacteria; phylum Bacillota; class Clostridia; order Christensenellales; family CAG-917; genus Limadaptatus; species Limadaptatus stercoripullorum. The sequence goes on along the minus strand of DVOE01000002.1, from coordinate 3,192 downwards.
GCGCGCGTGAGGGAGGAAGTGTGATGACGGATTTCGCAAGGCGGACTTTGGACGCTCTCGCCGAAGTGGCGGTGAGACTCGGACATACCCCCGTCGTTTCGCTCGGAGACGGTATCTTCGGCAAGGACGAGGGCAAAAATCCCGCGGGTTCGGTCAAGGACCGCGCGGCGTTTTATATCGTTCGCGACGCCGTCGCGAGCGGAGCGCTCGCGGAGGGCGCGCCCGTCGTCGAGGCGACGAGCGGCAACACCGGTATAGGGCTCGCCTATATCTGCGGGCTGGTCGGGATAAGGGTGGTGCTCACCATGCCCGAGAGCATGAGCACCGAGCGCAGGAAGATGCTTGCGGACTACGGCGCCGAGCTCGTGCTCACCCCCGCCGCCGAAGGCATGAGCGGCGCGGTCGCGCGCGCGCGTCAAATAGTAGAAGAAGAGCACGGGTTTTTCGCCGATCAATTCGGCAACCCGTCCTCCGTCACGGCGCATTTCGAGACCACCGCGCCCGAGATATTCGCCGCGCTCCCCGGCGTCAAAGCCGTGGTCGCCGGCGTGGGCAGCGGCGGCACCGCCATGGGCATAAAGAAGTATATCCTCGAGAACGGGATAGACTGCGAGGTCTACGCCGTCGAACCCGCCGAGAGCCCGCTCATGAGCAAGGGCTTCGCCGCCCCGCATCTCATCCAGGGCATAGGCGCGAATTTCGTCCCCGCGCTCGTGGACATCTCCGCTTTCGACGGCATAGTCACCGTGAAAGGTGAGGACGCCGTGAAAGAGGTGGGCGCGCTCTTCAGAGATCACGGGCTCGCGTCCGGCATATCTTCCGCCGCGGCGGTGCTCGCGGCCCGAGCGCTCCGTCCCCGCGTCAAGGGCGACATCCTCGCCGTGTTGCCGGATAACTCCGAGAGGTATGGGGAGGGGCTCTACCGGTAGGGTTTTCTTTTTGGGCGCAAAAAGAAACAAAAACGGAAGGGGGCTGTTTTCCGAGTCCGCCCCCTTCACCCCGAAAACTCCGCATCCCCCTCGTATGTTAGTACGCGGCGGGGTGGGCGTTTGCCCCCTTGTCTAAGGGGGCAGAGAGCAGATAGAGAGGATAAGGGGAGTGGTTTTTTGATAGGTTTTTCGTTCCTATTCCTGGGGCAGAGCGCGTCGGAGTGTTCGTTAGGGGCCTGAAAGGCGCGTTGCGGTTATGACCGATTTTCCGTTCCTTTTCCTGCGACAGGGCTAATATGAGTTTGCGTTATAGCTGAAAAAGCGCGTTGCGGGGTTGACTGATTTTCCGTTCCTGTTTTTTGGGTAGAGAGAGCAGGAGTGTTCGTTAGGGGCTTGAAAGGCGCGTTGCGGTTATGACTGATTTTTCGTTCCTATTCTTGGGGCAGAGCGCGTCGGAGTTTTCGTTGGGGCTGGGAAAGCGCGTTGCGGTTATGACCGATTTTCCGTTCCTGTTTTTGGGGTGGAGCGTGTAGGAGGGCGCGTTGAGGCCGGGAAAGCGCGTTGCGGGGTCGATCGATTTTGCGTTCCTGTTTTTGGGGTCGAGCGTGTAGGAGGGCGCGTTGGCGCCGGGAAAGCGCGTTGCGGGGTTGACCGATTTTCCGTTCCTGTTTTTGGGGTCGAGCGTGTAGGAGTGTTCGTTAGGGCTTGGAAAGGCGCGTTGCGGGGTCGATCGATTTTGCGTTTTTGGCGGGGTGTGGTATAATGACGGTGCGGCGGGAGGCTGCGGGAATAATGGCTAAGCGCGTGGTTGTCGGTATGAGCGGCGGAGTGGACTCCGCGGTGGCGGCGGCTCTGCTCAAGGAGCAGGGTTTTGATGTTGTGGGGCTTTACATGTCCAACTGGAAGGATGAAGGCGAAGACGGCGCGTGCACCGGCGAGCGCGACTGGCAGGATGTGGAGAGGGTGTGCGACGCGATCGGCATACCTTATTATTCGGTGGATTTCTCGGGGGAGTACATGGAGCGCGTGTTCCGGTTGTTCGTGGAGGAATACGAGCGCGGTAGGACTCCCAATCCCGATGTGCTTTGCAACAGGGAGATCAAGTTCGGGCCTTTCGCGGAGTATGCGCGCGGGCTGGGCGCGGACTATATCGCGACGGGGCATTATTGCGGCATCCGTCACGAGGGAGGACGGAATTATCTTCTCACCGCCGCGGACGCGAACAAGGATCAGACCTATTTTCTCAATCAGGTGACCGAGCGGCAGCTCGACGGAGTGCTGTTCCCGCTCGGCGGCATACTAAAAAAGGATGTGCGCGCGTATGCGCGTGCGCGAGAGCTGCCCGTCGCCGAAAAGAAAGACAGCACGGGCATATGTTTCATCGGCGAGCGAAAGTTCCGCGAGTTCCTCTCTCGCTATATCCCCATGAAACCCGGCGACATAGTGACCGAGAGCGGCGAGAAGGTGGGCAGGCACGAGGGCGTGTTCTATTACACCCTCGGACAGCGGCGCGGGCTGGGCATAGGCGGCAGGAAGGGCGGCAGCGGCGAGAGCTGGTTCGTGCTCGGCAAGGATGTGGAGCGCAACCTGCTCATAGTCTCAGAGGGCGAGGACGACGCGCTGTATTCGGGCGCGCTCGAGACCGATGGGTTCAACTTCATCACCCGCCCGGAGTCCGGCGAGTTCGACTGCCTTGTCAGGATCAGGCACCGCCAGCCGCTCGAAGAGGCGCGTGCGGTCGTCACCGAGAGGGGAGTCAGGATAGAGTTCGCGCGGCGCCAGCGCGCGGTGACGCCGGGGCAGTACGCGGTGTGTTATGCCGGGAACATTTGTCTCGGGGGCGGTGTGATAGAGCGCTCTTTATAGGTCTTCGCGCGGGCAAAAACGCCCTGAACAGCCGACTTTTTGCGGCTTTTGCAAAAACTTCGGATTTTTTGAAATTTGACCGTCAAAACGCTTTACAACCTGTCGCAAATATTATATTATATGCAGGCTGCCTCGGGCAGACGGACCTTGAAAATGCAAATTTAGCCCGCTTTCCGGCACTAGATGATGTGGTCGCGGAACTTTCGCACCACACTATCGAAAAAGTTACGGAAAAAGGCGAAATTTCATTGACACGGACTGCCGCTTGTGGTAGTATAAGCAAGTCGCCGCCCTCAAAGGGTGACGGCAGGAACCTTGAAAATTGAACATTTGGAAAAGCGATTTAATGCGAATTAAATCAAAAATTCAATGCGTCTAAAACCTTTGAAAACGCATA
>DVOE01000085.1 GCA_018713795.1 Candidatus Limadaptatus stercoripullorum | reverse complement strand
GTATTAGCTTCGCCGACTTCCTTGCTCAGCCAAAAATCGGTTGGCGCGGAACTGCTCGCACCTCAGAGCAAGAGATTTTCGGATGATTTTGCTCTGGCGGAACGCAGGCAATAGTATATATATTGGCAAGTTGCGGCTGTGCAAAAGCGCCGAAAAGAATTGCTCCGAGGCTGGTTCGTATTATTCCTGTCTGGCATAAAAAAAGAGGCGGGCGTCTGCCCGCCTCCGGAGGAATTTTATCTTCTCTTTTTCTTGTCGCGCTTCTTTTTGCCGCGCTCTTTCTCGCCGGTCGCGCCGCCCGCGCCGAGATCGACGAGCTCTTCCTCGTCGTCCTCGACTATCTCCGACTCAAGGTATTCCCTTTCTTCGGGAACGGGCTCGCCTGCCGGGGTGTCGTCATCTTCTATGATCTCCGCTTCGAGATACTCCCTCTCCTCGGGAGCATCCTCGATCTCCTCGACGGGAGCCTCTTCGGCAGCATCTTCGACTGTCTGCTCGGGCGTCTCTTCTTCGGAGGCTTCGCTCTCGGGCGCCGCCTGCTCCGCGGGCTGTTCTTCGGCTTCCGCGGGCTCTTCTTCAGCGGCAAGGACTTCCTCCGCCTCTTCTTCCGCCGCGTCCTCTTCGACCGCACCGGACTCCGCGTTCATCGCCGCCCACTTGTCGAATTCGAGATATTTCGCCGCCGCCTCGTCGAGCACGACGGTGACATCGGGATGTTTTCTGAGCGCCGCCGCCGGACAGGAAGTGTCGTCTCTGCCCTGCAGCATGTTATAGATCGCCTCCGCCTTGCCCTCGCCGCTCGCCAGCATGAGGATCTTCTTTGCGGAAAGTATCTCCGCGATGCCCATGGTCAGCGCGTAGCCGGGCACCAGCGCGGGATTGCCGAAGCCTTCGGCGTTGTCCGAACGGGTGCGCGAAGTCAGCGTGGCGATGTGCGTCACCGTGTCGTATTTGGTGTAAGGCTCGTTGAATGCGATATGCCCGTTGCCGCCTATCCCGAGGATCTGGATGTCGGCGGGGTGTTCTTTGACGAACGCCGCGTACCTCGCGCATTCCGCCTCGAGGTCTTCCGCCATGCCGTTGGGGATGTTGGTGTTTGCGGGATCGATGTCGATCTTGGAAAAGAGGTTGTCGCGCATGAAGCGGGCAAAGCTGTTTTTGTTCTTCGCCTCTATGCCCACATACTCGTCAAGATTTATGGCGGTGACGCGCTTGTAGCTCGTGCCGTTTTTCTTGTGATCCTCCGCCATCTTCTCGTAGAGCGGCAGCGGCGTCCTGCCCGTCGCGAAGCCTATGACGGCGTCGGGCTTGGCGTCCAGCACCCGTTTGATCTCGTAAAACGCTCTCTCGCCGAGTTCGGCGGCACTTTTGACTATTGCGAATCTCATAGCTCACCTCCCGAAAATTTTAACACACTCCGCCCGTTAAAACAACCGCTTTTTGCATTTGCGTGCGCGGCGGCGGGCGCGCGGGCGCGTCGCTTCCGCGCGATGTGCGCGTTTTTGCTCGCTACAGCGGCCGTCGCCGCCGCTCGTCTCCTCTCCCTCTCGCGGCGGTTCGCGACCTTCATTTTCCCGCCGCCGCGCTGCCCCGGGTTGCGCGGAAGCGCGTTTTGTGCTACCGTACATGTGTATGAATTAACATAAGGATGTCGTGCCATGAACAAACAAAAATTCCTTGATTTCGTGAGGATCGTCCGCCCGGCGGACTTCATCTTCCTCACCTTTGCCGGCATAATAAACGCCGTCGGCGTGACGCTTTTCCTCACGCCCGCAACCCTCTACGACGGCGGTTTTTCGGGAACTTCGATTTTGCTCGGCAATGTCACGCCCCTCTCCATGAGCCTTTGGCTGCTCATTTTGAATGTCCCCTTCTTCCTGTTCGGCTTGAAGCGCATGGGCGTGGTGTTCATCCTGCACTCGCTGTACGCGGTGGGGATATATTCGCTCTTTTCCTTCCTCTTCCAATCCGTGTTCGGGCTGGACTTCTCGGCGGGATCGCCCATTGCGGGAGCGGATATGCTGCTCTCCGCGCTGTTCGGCGGGGTCATCTCGGGCGTGGGCAGCGGTCTCACCATCAGGTTCGGCGGCGCGATAGACGGCGTCGAAGTGCTCGCCGTGGTGTTCGCAAAGCGCATCGGCATGACCGTTGGCTCCTTTGTCATGAGCTACAATGTCATCCTCTACATCATCGCGGGTATCGTCACCCGCGACTGGATCGCGCCCCTCTATTCCATCGTCGCCTACACCGTCGGTCTGAAAGCCGTGGACTTCGTCATCGACGGCTTCGACAAAGCAAAGTCGGCGTTTATCATAACGGAACGACACAATGAAGTGGCGGATATGCTGTCAAAGGAGTTCGGGCGCGGCGTCACCACCCTCGACGCCGAAGGGTACTACTCCCACACCCCGAAGACTGTGCTCTACTGCGTCGTCAACCGCTTCGAGGTCGGGAAACTCAAAACCATCGTCACCGAGATCGATCCTTCCGCGTTCCTCGTCATCAACGATGTCACCGACTCTCTCGGGAGCAGTTTGAAGTACGAGAGCCGCATACGCCGCCGCATCTCCCGCGCGATCGCGCAAAAAGAACAGGCGGCTGCTTCGGGCGCGGCTGCCCCCGAGACGACGGCGGACGCCCCTTCCCCCGCCGCCGACCTTTCGGACGGCGCGGCGGCGTGCGCCGCACCGGGACCCGCTCCCTCGGCAGGAGCCTCGCCCGAAACGAGCGCACCCGACTCCTCGCCGGCTCCGGGGATATCGCCCGAAACGAGCGCACCCGCTCCGCCCGCCGAAGATGACCGCACGAAGAAATAGCGCGCTTTTCCCGTGCACCGTCCGTCTTATGCCGGACCGGAATAATACGCCCCGCCTCAATGCAATTCCGCGCCTGCCGATTTTTGGCTGAGCAAGGAAGTCGCCGCAGCTGATACCTCGCCCGTATTAGCAAGGCGAATGACACGGCTCAGGCGGAAATCAGCGGCGCCGGCAGCAGAAACTTGCCGCTTCGCTGCCCTTAAGATAGTGGGGATGCGGGCCACCCGATGCCGATCCGAAACCCCGATCTGTTGGGGTTTTGTTTTTCGTAAAAACGCCGCCCGAAAGGCGGCTTTGTTCTTTCCTTAGAGACTTGTGCGCCTCTCGCCCGCGCTCGCCGCCGCTGCATATAGCGGCTTTCAGCTTTGCTCGCGCCCGCTCCCATGCGATACAAGCCGCCCGCCTTGCACCCCTTCGCCTTTATACGATCTATCCGTCGAATACAAAGCCCATCAAACTTTGCCTTGCCGCACGCTGACAAAACTTTATCTCACATATCGGCGCCAACCACCACGCAACGCGAAACATCGTCTTTTATCTATATATCGTGATCGTTCTATACAGCGCTTATAAAGCCGCCCTTCATCATCCTGCCAAAAGACTCTCTCAAATTAAATTCAAAAAACCGTCTCCCCTGTGCTGTCCTCTAACCGGCAACCAAAACTCTCACGAACATCGCCCAAGAAGTGCGAGATCCCCGGTGCTTCCTTTGTCCGCCGCCAAAACCCGCGCAAACATCGCCCAATACGAACGGCGAAGAGGAAAAAGCGCCTGTCTTACGCAATGCCGGCCCGGAATAAAAGCCGCCTTGCCCCGCTCACGATAAAGCCGCCTAAATTTCGAAAATACGCGGCGCAGAGTCGGGAAAAGAGACGGCTTTGCCATCAAAAGCCTGCCGCTGCGGCGCAATATTCGGCCCCGCATCCCGCACGAGACCATGCACCCCCCCCTCGACAACAGCTGAAAAAAGCGCCTTATAAGGCATTATCCGCCGCCCGGCGCGTCAAAAAAACTCGCAATCAAACAGCAAAACGCCGAAAATGCCTCGGTATCCACAGAAATTTACTCGGCGGCCCGCCGCAATGTGGCAATACAAATCGCTCCTTTGCCCACAAAAATCAGACAATTTGAGCTGATCTTCTGTCATTTACAAGGAAAAATGCGGTCAACGAAGGCAAAAAGCCGCCATGCAAAACTCCGCCGCGCAGCAATAAAACAAACTCGTTCAGCCCGCCATAGCAGCCAATTCCTTGCCCCCGGCAAGCTGCACGCGCAGTCTTTTGCCCGCATTATGCAAGAAAACGGCGTGTTTTACGCCATAAACCCGGCAAAACTTAGGCATTTCACGCCGGATCTTCGCCGTCCGCGCAAGCCCGGGATCACAAATGCTGCCCGCCCGTGAAACACAGCATTTTTTCTAAGAAAATTTGTGTAACATCGGGCGCCGAAAAATTTGGGAGAAAGACAGCGGATTTTTCCATAAAAATTTTTAGGAGCAAACCCGAAATTTCCCGCCGACACCCGATTTTGCCCTGTTTTCGCAGCGAAAAAACCCACTAAACAGTGTGTTTTTCGGCTTTTCGGAGCGTTATTAGGTTTCATGTGAAACGCGCGCCGCGAAAAAATGTTTCACATGAAACTTATTCTCTATCGTTAATTTTTCTGCCGGTTTTTCTCCACCTTCGCCGTTATCCACCCAGTCGTATGAAAACCGACCGCGCCGCGCCCCTACAACAAGGCGATCTTGCGCATGTTTGTGCCGTCTTCTCGCCGCTCTTCTCTCCCGGTTTTTTCCTGCACGCCTCTCAAAATCGCCCTTATTCTTCCGCCGGAGAGCCTTCCTTCTGATGTTTTCCTTGCTCGTCACCCATTGCCGGGACACAGAGCCGCTCCGGGCGCACACCCAACGCTCCTTCTTGCCGCAACACACGCCTTTACGGCCGCCCGAGAGCCTCGCCTTTCTTGAGCGCGAACCAACGCCCACCGTCCTTTTACGCCGCTTCGATTTCGGCGAATTTTGCATTGTTTCACATGAAACATCGGCTTTCTCTATGTTTTCGACATGCTTGATTTCGTTATGTTTCTGCCCTATCCTCATCGCGTTTTGGCGCGATTTAGAGCGAAAAATCCGATTTTTGCCTGCTTTCCCCTCTCACGACCGATCTCCGACCTTTGTCCTCGCGCGGCAGCGGTGACGCAAACCGCGACAAGCCGGGGCAACACTCGCCCCACAACAAACCGACGCGCAACCCCGGAAGACAAGCAAAAAACGCGCGGGCGGGAGAAGGAATGGGGCAGCAGCCGGAGCGCGACCGCCCGGCATAAAAACATGCGCAGGACGACGACATCCGATTCGAACGCAAGACGAGGATGAGAGGTGGTTTTTATGTGCTGCTGTGCCTTGGCGATACGCGGGGCGCAGGGGGGGGTGAGAGAGGTTGATCGCGGCGCGGTTGAAGACATAGAGCGGCGAGAGCTGTTATTTGTTTAATAGGGAAACCGGCGCGCGGGCGGAAAAGTTCGCGCGAGGTAGTCGTTCAAAACCGAGAGGTGAAATAGGCATCCGGGCAAGGGGTGTGGGCGAGAATTTACTCGTGACGCGGCTGAAGACATAAAGCAGCGAGGGGTTCTTGTTTGTTTAACATGGAAACCGGCGCGCGGGCGGAAAGGATCGCATGGAGTTGTCGTTCGAAAAACAAAACCATTGGGGGCGTAGACATCCGGGCAGAGGGGCGAGAGAGCGACCGTGCAGACGGACGGAGCGCTGACGGGTGAAACAACAATGCGGAGTGTCGGGCGGAGCCGGCGGGCGGCAGGGTGCTGACAGGTAGGGCGGCGCGGCGACACAAACCGCCGATAACTCCGGCATAGAGAAAGACGGAAAAAACACGGCGAAAGCGCGCGGTTGAAAAAACAAGGGGAGCGAGGGATGAAAAGGGTTGGCGGGAAAGGGGGAGAAAACGCCGGGGCGCAGGGAGGAGAAGAAACGGCGGGAGTTGCCGCCCGGACGAAAGGAGCGGTTCGAGCGATCTGCCGAACAGAGAGCGGACCCGATCGTTTAGTAAGGACTTGGGCTGAGAGGCTCCCTTTTTAAGCGTAGACGGGCAATTAGTAGTGCGGACGGTCAGCCAAAGAAAAAAAGAGTCCTCTTTGCCGAACAAACACGAGGGCAGCCAGGTGAAAAGGCAAAAGCAAGAAAGGCAGAACTCACATCGAGCGGAGAGAGCTCCGGGAGCGCAAAGCTGTCAAGCGACGCGAAACGCGCGGAAACGGCGTTCGGGCAACGAGTCTGAACCGTGCGGGCGGCGAGAAACAGAACAAAGCTTTAGCGGCAACCCGTTAAAACAGCGAATAGCAGCCGCCACGGCGGAACGGGCGGCTCGACAAGCGGAGTCGCACACCGGATACACTGGGCGGAGGGAGCCGCGGGGACAGGTCGTTTATGAAGCAAAATCGGCGCCGAACGATGCTGCCGGCACGCCGGTCAGATAGGCAAGCGCGCAACAGGACATGCGAAAAACTCGGCATGGGTTTGCCCGCGCGGGGCTCAGAGTCGCAATATGTGCATTGACGGGCGTTTGCGAATGGGTTACAATATGATCGTCCCGGGGCGGTCCCGTCGGTGAGCGCCGCTCGCGAAAGGCGGGCTTCGGGGTTTATATCTCTTTATCGAATCACTCGACAACAAACTTGATAAAACCGCGCGGCGGACGCGTTTGCGTTTTTGCGCCGCGGCACGGGACTCTCCCTCTTTCGTTTTTAATGCCGATCTTTCGCCGATCTCCCGTTAACACTAAAATTTATTTTTCCGCAAAATCGCTGCTGCCGTCCTTATGCGGCGGCACAGAACAAAATTTCAAAACCAAAGCGGCGGCAGAGCGCTGCCGGCAAAAAAAAGGAGGCGGTCGTGCCCGCACGAGCTCCATAGGCAACAACCGAGCGACAACAGATTGCCCGTGGCGCGGACCCGTGCTCCGCGGGCGATGGGAACAACATCATAAAGGAGGATCGCAATGGTGTTTGACAAAGACGATATCAAAATTTTGGAAATGTATTACTCGCTTCCTTTTGAGAAGCTGCGCGCGGCTCTCGACGCGGCGTTTGACGAGTACGGAGTGACGGAGGAGCACCGGGAGGTTTGGCTTGGTTTCAAGGATTTTTACGGAGGGCTCCTTGATAAAAACGGGCAGTTCGGTAAAAAAGGAAGAGAGATAATGGAGAAATGGAAAGGCTGCTTCGGCGATCCGCTCAAAGAAACGAGCTTTTCCATGTCCATGATCGATTGAGCGCGGGAGGAAAACGAAATGACAAAAACAAGGGAAAAAGACATCAATGCCAACGACCGTCTTCGCAAGGAGTTCAAGGCGACCATCGTCGTCGGGCTGCCTGCATCGGGGAGATCCGCAAATATCGTCCGTCCGCTGAGCAGCGAACAGGCGACGTTTGTTTTGGACAGCAACGAGACGAACAAACTTATCCCAGAATATATGGGAGGTTTGGGGGCGTGTTTGGTGCATGAAGAAGGCAAAATGTTGACCGAACAGGCGTTCAAGGAGTTTACGCGAGGCTCGATGAAAGGCGTCAACCTCGTGATCCCCGCGGTGGGATATGACGCGGACAAGCTGAATATCAAATATATCCTTCCGCTCTTGGACGCGGGCTACAATGTGGAGATCGCCTGCACATGGGCGGACGCCGCGACTTGCGCAAACCGCGTTGTGGCAAGAGCCATCGAAGGCGGCGTGTTTATCCCGCGAGAGGTCGTCATGTGCTTCGACGATAGGGCGGTGCTCGGCGCATACAATGAAGTGCTTGCGACCGACTACGGCGGCAAGCGCGTGAAGCGGTCTAAATATAGCGAGATAAAGTGAGGTACATTATGTGGAAACTCGATGAAAATCGTATGCAAAGGGAGTTTTCCGTTCCGTTTGCCCAAGTCCGCGAAAACCTACGCAAGGTGTTTGAGGAATATGGTGTGTCAAAAACAAAACAAAACACATGGCTTGAAACGGAGGACTTTTATTGGGGACTGCTTGACGACAACGGACAGCTTTCCGAAGAGGGTAGGGCAACAATGGAAAAATGGAAAGACTACTTCGGAGATCCGCTTAAGGAGATGAGCTTTGCCATGTACATGATAGACTAAACCGCGAGAGCAGGAGAGAGAATATGGCACGAACAGACACACAGAAGAGCGCGTGCAAAAACAAAGCAAAGACACGCCGATATGTCGTGACGGCATAGCCCTCGAGACGAGTATCGAATATTAACTATATATAGACAGTGCTCTATTTTTGTTCTCGTTGTTGTTTTGTCCGCCGGTCGGTGCTATCATATCATCGCCGGCGGAAGAGCGCCGCTTTTCTTTGCGGACGCCGGGATGCGCGGCTGCGCGAACGGCTCGCGACACCGGGAAAGACTCCGCGTTTTCTGTGCGGACTTCGGAGCGGCTGCTTGGCGTATTCGCGTCTTGCCTGCGGAAGGGCGCCGGGTTTTCTGTGCGGAGATCGGGATAGGGCGCCGCGCTTTTGTACGGACGATAAGAATCTCGCGAAGAACGCACACGGCGGCGCTTAAGTTTGCAGGCGAGCGGAAACAGGCGGCGCTTGCGGCGGTAAATCGCAGGGTAACAGTGCCGCGACACCTGCGGCGGCTGAGCCGCGCGCGGCAAAAGGAGAAGTTATGACCGAAAGAGAGAAGATGTCTTCGGGGCAGCTTTACAACCCCACCGACCGCCGTCTTATGGCGGACAGACTGCGCGCGAGGATGCTCGCGGACAGATATAACCGTACGCGGGCGTTTTCCTTTCTGAAACGCGCCCGGATAATCAAAAAACTTTTCCCAAACGGAGGGAAAAACGCATTTTTCGAGCCGTCCATCAGGACGGAGTACGGCTACAATGTGACTTTCGGCGACAATTTCTACATGAATTTCGACTGTCAGCTTCTGGATGTCGCACCGATAGCCATAGGGGACAATGTGCTGTTCGGTCCCCGCGTAGTGGTGGCGACTCCCTGTCATCCCATGCTGCCCGAAGAGCGCCGCGCCTACGAGCATCCGGACGGTTTTTACGATCTGGAATACGCAAAACCCGTCGAGATAGGAAGCGATGTCTGGGTGGCTGCGGGCGTGACCATCTGCGGCGGAGTGAAGATCGGCTCGGGCTCCGTGATAGCGGCGGGGAGTGTGGTGGTGCGCGATATCCCGCCCTGCGTGCTGGCGGCGGGAGTCCCCTGCAAACCCATCCGCGAGATAACCAAAAAGGACGGCATGTTCGAGGCGCTCGGCATAACTCTTCCCGAAGGCGCGAAAAGGTACATAAAAGACATTTGACCCGCTTAGATCACGGAAAAAATCAAAAACCGCGGGTTTCCGCGGTTTTTCTCTTTTTTTGTTCAAGGCGCGTCTGCCGCTCTTCCTCTCGCAGCCGCGTACGCTCATTTTTTGACGGGCCTCCTCTCTCCTCTTACCACGGGCGGACGCGAAGAGCGGGAAACTCCGGAGAGCGCTCCGAGCAGCTCGGGGAGCAGTTTTTCGTACTCGGTGAGCCCTTTCCCGACGACTTCGGCAAACGACACCGGCGCGGACTCGTCGGCGGCGTCGGACACGACCTTCAAAGAGAACACAGGGATCCCGTTGCGCTCTGCGGCGAGGCATATCCCCGCAAGCTCCATTTCGCAAATGTCCGCCCCGAACTCGTCTCGCAGCCGCTTTTTGGTCTCGCGGTCACCGACGAACTTGTCGCCGCTCGCGACGGTGACCACGCGGAGGGGAGAGGGCAGCGCGGCGAGGAACCTGTCCGCTATCTCGCGGTCGGTCTCAAAAAACACCGTGCCCCTGCCGTCGTACTCGCCTGCCGGCGTTCCGTCCACGGCGGAAAGGTCGAATTGATAGTGCACGGCGCGCCCCGCGATCACGGTCTCGCCCACTAAGAGGCTTCCGGTCAACGAACCCACGAATCCGAAATTGAGAACGACTTCGATGTCGAAAAGGTCGACGAGCAGCTGCACCGCGAGCGCGGCGCGGATCTCGCCAATGCCGGAGTTTGCGAGGTAGACGGTGTGCCCGCCCGCCTCGATCTGCACGATCCTGACTCCTGCGATGTTGTCCTCGGCGACCACGCCGCCGAGTTTTGTTATGATCGGGACGGTCTCTTCGACCATCGCCGTGACTATCCCTATACGCATGACTGCCTCCGACCGGATGATACCACTCCGCGCCGCGGTTGACAACCCCCATGACAAGGCGTTTTGCTTGGTTCTGCGCATATCCGCCTTTTATCGCGCGTTTTTGCGATATGATCGTTTTGTTTCGGCAAAATACGGCTTGATTTTTTGTTTGTCTTTCCGCTGCGGCGCGGGGATTTTTTGCGCTTTTCCGCCCTATGCCAGACAGGAATAATACGAACTAGGTTCAGCGCCGCCGATTTCCGCCTGAACCGCGTCATTCGCCTTGCTAATACGGTTGGGTATTAGCTTCGCCGACTTCCTTGCTCGGCCAAAAATCGGTTGGCGCGGAACTGCTCGCACCTCAGAGCAAGAGATTTTCGGATGATTTTGCTCCGGCGGAACGCAGGCAATAGTTTACATATTGTCAAGTTTCGGCTGCGCAAAAGCGCCGAAAAGAATTGCTTCGAGGCCGGTTCGTATTATTCCTGTCCGGCATAGGGCGCGGGAGAGAGCGCGGAACGGATGAGAGAGGTTATGGTGCGGGCGAGCGCGGACACGAGCGTAAGGTCTGCGCCCATGAGTTCTTCGAGGGGGTCGCCGGACTTGTCTCCGACCACGCCGATCACCCCCACATCCCCGAAACGCTTGCGTTTTCCGCAGGCGGCGGCGGGGCACACCCCGTCCCCGCGCACGGAGATCTTGCCGAGCGAGCGCGCGTCCCCGAGACAGGCGTCCACCGCGAGAAACACCGCGCCTTTGTGCGCCTCTTTGACGAAAGTTATCCACTCTTCCATGTTCCTGCCGGTGACGGGACGGTCGAGGGTCCCGTAAACGAAGGCGGGGAAAGAGGGGTCTTTCCTGAGCAGAGTGCCCACCTCGGGACCCAGCGAGTCTCCCGCTATGGAGGGCGAACCGAAACAAACCACGACGACGGGCTGAGAAAATTCCATGAGGGGAGTATTGCCCGGGGATCATCCGCACATACCGCGAAAAAGCGCGATTTCCGTCATCTAAACGGGCGAAACGGCGCGGGCATTCTGCCCTTGAGGGCGGCGGTCTTGCGCAGAGTGCGGAAAAAGTTGCGCTAGCGCGCCAAATGGTATAAAATATTCGAATGCGGGCGCATGACGCCCGAGGGAGAGAAAAAGGAATGAAGGTCATTGTTGCGGGCGCCGGCACGGGCGGTCTCGTTGCCGCCGAGAGGCTCGGAAAGCTCGGATTCGAAGTTACCGTTTACGAGAAGGCAAAGTCCCTCGATCAGATGCGTTACGACTGGCACGACGATGTGTCGCCCTCCGTGTTCAAGCGGCTGGGGACGGATATCCCCGAGGGCAGTTTCCCCAAGAAGAATTGGACATTCGTGTCCCCCGGCGGGGCGGTGCACGGCATGAAAGAGGATGAGTCCGCGGCGGATATCTCCGTCGACCGCAGGACGCTCAACCGTATGCTCGTCGCCCGCGCCGAAGAGGAGGCGGACATCGTGTTCGGGGCGACCGTGCAGGCGCCGCTCGTCGACGACGGGAAGGTGGTCGGCGTGCTCGTCAACGGCGAAGAGAAGCGAGCGGATCTCGTTGTGGACAGCCTCGGCGTGGATTCCGTGCTCCGCGACGCGCTCGCGGGACGGTTCGGGCTGCCCGTGCCCGACAAGGACGAGGCGTTCGTCGTGTGGCGCGCGTTCGTCAGGAAGAACAAGGACGCTCCGCCCGCGGAGTACTCCAACAAGGTCTATCTCAAGCACCGCGGCGAGGCGGGCATCTCCTGGGTCATCCAGGATCACGACCCCGAGCTCGTGGATGTGCTGATAGGGCGGGTGGGCGCCATGAGCGAGAGCGAGCGGCTCTCCGCCTTCGAGGCGCTCCGCGCCGAAAACCCCACCGTTACGGACGAAGTCGTGAGGGGCGGCATAGTCTGCCGTATCCCCGTCAGGTTCCCCGCGCCGCGAATGGTGGCTCCGGGGTACGCGGCGGTCGGCGACAGCGCGTTCATGACCATCCCCATGCTGGGCAGCGGGATCGCGTCTTCCATGACCGCGGGGATGCTGCTCGCCGAGACCATAGGCGAATGCATAAGCCGCGGCAGAAAGGCGTCCGAGGATATGTTCGGCACGGCGGCGTTGTGGAAATATCAGGTCAAGGTGTTCCGCGAGTTCGGCGCCGAGCATTGCGGCGTGGATGTCATGAAGCGCGGGGTGCTGGCGATGGCGGACGAGGACCTCGACTGGATGCTCGGCTCGGATCTGCTCACCAACGACGAGATCTGCCGTCTCGCCAAGGGCAGACTGCTCAGGATAAGCGCCGGCGAAGCGCTCAGGAAAGTCAGGAAAGCGGGCACCCGCAGGTTGGGGACGCTGCTTTCGGTCAATAATATGTTGCAGCGCTGCCTGCTCGCCTTCAGAAAAGGCAAAAACATCCCGAGGAACTTCCACGAACCCACCGTCCGCGGCTGGGAGAGAAGACTGACGAGGGTGTGCCGCAAAGTCAAGAAGTAAAACAATTTGACGCAATAACGCAAAACCGCCGGAAAAACCGGCGGTTTTTTGTTTTGAAGAAGGAAAGCGAGCGATCGAAGCACACTTGGTCGCCCCGTCCCTAATTGGCGGCTAAACAGGAACGCCCCGAATAATTTCCGTGCGAACCCAAGCACTCTCGATCGGGCAGACTGCCCCGAGCATGGTAATACAGACCCCCTCCTTCCCTTCGGGTATTCCTCCCCCACGCGGAATAGGGGACAGTCCTCGTATCATGCACGACAAACGCGAGTGAGATACCCACGCTTATCGTGGCGCACTCACTGAATTCGAGCGGCGGGCACTACTTGCTGAGATCCCCGCGCGGGGCGAGGAATTCGGTCTCGCGCACGACGCCCGTGTCTACTTAGATTTTCGTTAGCGCTCGACGCTCAAAGAGCGCGCCGCGACTTTCAAGCGGCGGCTTTGCCGCCTGTGAAAGTTTGGCTGAGCGGCGCGTAATTCCGTCTTCGAAAAAATTTAGTGCGGGTATAGGGACACCCCAAAAAGCGCCCGTCGTGTCTAAGAACGCCCCGCACAAGTTTTGTGCGAGCTCAGGCGCGTAATTCCGTCTTCGAAAAAATTTGGTGCGGGGATTAGAACGCTCCGAAAGAGTCTTCGTCGTGTCTATGAACACTTCGAATAATTTTTGTGCAGGTTCAAGCGCGTGATTCCGTCTTCGAAAAAGTGGTGACGAAACACGATTGGTAAAAATAAAAAATCAGAGGAGGTGGAGTTTGCCGTCCGAGGCGCGTCTGACCAGCCAGCACACGCCCGTTATGTCATCCTCGCTCACGCAGCCGAACACCCTGCTGTCCGAGCTGTTGTTGCGGTTGTCGCCGAGCACATAGTACGCGCCGTCGGGCACGGTGAGCGAGAGGAAGGTCTGATCAGAGTAGGGAGCGTCCGCCATGTCTTCGAGGATATAGTCCTCGCTCATGAGTTCGCCGTTGAGATAAAGCTCGCCGTCCTTTATCAGCACGGTGTCACCGGGGACGCCGATGACGCGTTTGACGAGGTGTCTGTTTTCGTACGAGAAGACCACGATATCGCCGCGCGAGGGCTTTTTCACCGTGTTGAGGTAGACGATATCGCCGTCCTCGTCCACATCCGAGCGCCCGCCGTCGAGGGTGGGCTGCATGGACGGACCGTTGACATAGAAGGGCTCGAAGACGAGATAATTGACGAGCAGCGCGAGCCCTGCCGCCACCGCGGCGGTGATCAGCAATATGGCGACAAACCGTATGATCCCTCTTCGCTTATTCGCGGGAGAGAGCTCTTCGCGGTCGGTGTCGGGCAGTTGAGTTTCGGGGAAGTCTTGCATACCGTCACTATATGCCGCGGGCGTCAGATCCACACCAGATTGTTGAACAGCACGCCTTCGGCTCCCGCTATGGTGAGCAGTCGGCAGCCGCCGAAAGAGGGGAGGGTCTTGCCTTCGGGGTTTTTCATGTCGGAGGCGGAGAGCTTTATCTTCTGCCAGAAATCGCCGCCGCCGAGTTTGATCACGCAGCCGTAGTCCACGGGCGAGGACGGCGAGGCGAACCCGAAGCGGATGAGCCGAGGTTCGGCGGAGCAGATGTCCATCTGCAACATGGCGGAGCGGTCGGCGGAGAAGGATTCGTTGGTGTCCAGCGACAGCGACAGCACTCCTTTTTTGGTGCCCACGCCGGTTATGCCGAAGGGACCCTTTTTGGCTTCGAGCAGGGTGTCGTCCAGGAAAAATCCGTTGGTGGTCACGCGGAACTGCCCCTTGCCCATGCTGCCGTTGTAGACGATCCTGGAAGCGGCGGCGGCTTTGATGTCCGCCTGCACGCCGAGCCCCGACGGCTTGACGGTCGCGACGGGGGAGCAGACGCTTATCCCGCCCGGGAAAGTGACGCGCGCGTACGCGGCGACGGTGTCCTCGGGGTCGGAGACGGGGATGTGATATATGCGCTCGCCGGTGTCGCCGAGCTGACCTTCGGGGAGCTCTCTCCAGTTGCGGACGAAGGGCAGATCGCCTTCCGCGGAGAAGAAAACGGACACCTTTTCGGGCGCGCCCGGCGCGGAAAGCCTGAGATAGAGGATATGCTCGTCGGCATTGAACCGCACCTGCGGCATGGGGAGAGGCTCGGCGTCGTGCGCGAAATAGGTCTTCAGCCACTTGATGAGGCTGTCGTAGACGGACAGGCTGACCTGCCCGGACGAGCCCTGCGCGACCATGAACGCCTTGCACCCCGACGGCACGAGCGAGAGTATCTCGCCCGCCGCGTCTATGTCCGCGTCGCGGGTGTTGGACGAGACGATATAACAGGTGGGGCAGGAGACGAATTTCGCGTAGGTCTCCGCGCCGACTCCCGCGGAAAAAGCGCGGGTGGCGTCGTCGGCGGGGGCGGGGGAGCTCGGACTGCGCCAGAGATAACCGCCGCCGTTTATGGGGATGAGCGCGCGTATCCTGCCGTCTATGCCCGCGAGCTGCCAGGCGATCTGCGCGCCGCAGTCCATGCCCATGACGGCTATGCGGTCGGCGTCGACATATTTGAGTTCGGCGAGGGTGGTCACCGCTCTCCTTGCCACTTTCACCCATTGGAACCACGCCGTCTCACGGGCGGTCGCGCCGATGGCGAGCAGATCGCGGAAACAGGCGGGCGCCTGCGCGTAGGAGTAGCAGTCGGGATAAGAGGTTCGTTTGTCGCGGTCGCCGCCGTCGAAGTTGCCCGCGTAGTCGCAAAGGCAGACCACATACCCCTCCGACACCAGCGAGCGGGTGACATCGTCGAAAGTCCTCGACGGGTCGCGGGAGGGGAGCAAGAGTATGGCGGGACGAGGGTCGCGCCAGCGGTTGTCAAAGGTCACGCGCGCGAACACGCGCACCCTGCCGCCCTCCGTCTTTTCGGAAGTGAAGAAAATGTCCGAAGTGGAGAGATTACCCTTTTCGGAAGCGGAAATTATGGAAGTCTCCGTCCCGTCCTTGACGGGATTGAAACCTTCCCATATTTCCGTCGTCGTCATGAGCCTTGTTTCCACAGCCGCAATTATAGCCCAAAATAAAGCCGAAGTAAAGGACTAAAAGGACGGGGCAGCCGCCGGACGGGGGAGATGACGCCTCCCGCGAGAGCACGGATGCTCCCGTTCCGCCGCCGAGCAGGCGTCCGTATTCGTCGTTCATCTGCCGGACGGCTTCGTCCGAGGGAAAGAGCAGCTCCATCATCCGCCTCCGCTCCATTATATTCCGCACCCGCCCGCCGCGGAACCGCTTCCCCGCGGAAAATGCCGCTCAGCTGTTCTCTTTGACGGTCACCTCGACCGAGCAGTCGAACGCGATTCTCCCGAGGCAGTCCTCGGGCGTGTCCCTGCCGAGCTTTTTGAACACGGCGTCGGTCAGTCCGAGCATATCCGCGTTTTGGCGGACGGAGAGCGCGAACAGCCCGCGGATCGCGCTTTCGAGCTCATCCGCGAGCAGGTCCGCCGCCCGCTTTATCTCGTCGGAAGCGGGGGACAGTCTCGCTCCGTCCTCGCCCGTGCTCTCGACAAAGGAGACTTTGAGCTCCGCGAAGACCGAGACCCGGAGACCCTCCGCTTTCGCCGACGAGGACGCGCCGAGCAGCAAGAACTCCGTCCTGCTCCCGTCCTCGCCCGTCACGCAAAACCGCCCGCTCGTCTCCTTCTCGGTCACGAGGGAGCGCACTTTCACCGTCTCGCCGTCCACAAGAAAGCCCGCGGAAGGAGTGAGCACGAGCCCGCTCTCCGCGACTATCTCGGAGTAGCCTTCGCCCTCACCCTCGGGAAGCTGAGGCTGATGCTCCGCCTCTCTTACCTCGACGACGGGCAGGCACACGCAGGCGGAAGGAGAGAGCAGCCGCGCCGCAAAGTCCTTGACCGAGACGAGCGGCATCCCTTCCGTGCTCAGCCCTTCGGACAACAGCTGTTGGATGTAAAAGGACGGAGCGGACGCCGTCGCGAGCCGCGCGGAGAGGATGTCCGCGGGGTCCCCCGTCGTTGCGGTCAGGATCGCCTGCTCGGGGAGAGAGTAGGTCTGCACCAGCGGCGCAAACAGCCGTTCGCCCTCGGCAAGCAACGCTTCTTTTGTCAGAACGAGCACATTACAATGCGAAAGCGACACGATGAGCCCCGCTTTTTGCGAAATGCGTTCCACCGCTTCGGATACGGTAGCTCCCTTTTCGGTGAGGACGGCATAGTTCGCCGAGGGGCTGCCTCCCGCCTCGGAAGTCATGACGGCAAGCTCGGCGGACACCGCGAAGCCGTCTTCTCCCGCGGCGATGCCCAGCCCCGTCACGATGGCGGTGCGGGAGAGCGAGCGGGCGTCCGTCACCCGTCCGAAAAAGAGCAACACGGCGGCGGCGACGAGCAGCACCGCCCATTTCACGGACAGCAATTTCGTGAGCGTGCGTTTTGCGCGGGAAGGGTTCACGGGCGCACCTCCTCGGGGGCGGTCTCCCCGCCGGCGGGAGCGGTCTCGCGGGAGGGCTCGGGAGCGGCGGGACGGGCGCGTCTGCTTTTGGCGTACGCGCCGAAGGCGGCGAACGCGGCGGCGAGGGCGAGAGCGAGGGCGAACATCGCGTAGCCGAACGCGGGGGAATAGCAAAAGTCTGCGACGGTGTGCAGGGTGGGGACGAACATACAGGCGACTGCTCCCGCCGCGAACAGGACGAAGGCGGGAGCGGAGGTGCCCGCCGCCCGTCTTGAAGCTTCGCCCGCCCCTCGGAGGAGCAGCGCGAGCCCCAGCACCGCCATGGTCACCACCACGAAGAGCGCCGTCCATTCCATCCTGCCTATCTCGAGGGAGAGCAGGTTGAAGCCGGAGATCCTGATCAGCATATTGTACACATACGGGAGCGCGGCGCCGTACATGGCGACGGCGAGCAGGGCGACGGTGACCACCACCGCGTAGGCGAGCCCCGAGCCGATGAGGATATGCGGCAGGCGTTTGTTTTTTATGCGCACGAAGAGCAGGGGGAAGAGATCGCCGAGCCAGAGGGAGTAGCGCAGTCCTTCGCCGAAGAATTCGCGGGGGGAGAGCAGGTCCGCGGGCAGGTGTCTGCCGAAATCGGCGTCCGTCTGCAAGAAAACGAGGTCTGTGACGATGAGAAGCAGGAGAATGGGCGCGAGCAGTTCGGAGATACGGGCGAGCGCGCGCCAGCCTTTGGCGGCGATATAGATGACGGGCGGGGCGAGCACGAGCACGACGATGTAGATGTCTATGCCCATGAAGAGGTCCATGGTCAGGAAGATGACGATGTAGACGAAGTAGAGCAGCCCTTTCAGGCACAGGTATGCCGACATGACCGCGCAGACGGCGCGGTAGGCGGCGGCTCTGCGGACGGAAGGGAGGAGGTCCGCGCCGCTTCTTGCGAAAAAGAACACGGCGGCGAGCAAGGCGATGTCGACCGCCAACATAAACAGATAAAGCCACAGCACCGAAGTGCCGAGGGTCTCCGCGACCAGCCCCGGGAGAGAGGAGACTTTGAAGACGATGCCGCAGGCGAAGACCATGCTCCCCGCCTGCGAATTGTAGACGAGGGCGGGATCTTCGGGAGAGAGCGGCGCGCGGGCGGCGGAGTCAGTCACAGGAGTCCTCCTTTTTGCGCATACGCGTGCGGTTTTTTGTGGAGACGGTGTAGGGGCGGGTGTACATCTCGGAGACCGGCGAGGGCAACGCTCCGTCCTTGAGGTCGGGGGATATGCGGGGCGCGTAGGGCGCGAGATAGGGAGAGCCGAAGGAGGAGAGGCAGGAGAGATACGCCGTGAGACAAAGGAAAGCGACGATCATCCCGAACAGCCCGAGGACCGCGCTGACGAGAAGAAAGGCAATGCGCAGCACGGACAGGGTGCCCACCTGATCGGGCACGCAGAACACGCCTATGGAAGAGAGGGCGGTGACCAGCACGGCGGGCGAAGAGATGAGCCCCGCCTTGACCGCGGTGTCGCCGAGCACGATCGCGCCGACTATGGACAGCGACACGCCGAGATAGCGCGGCATCCTGACAGACGCCTCGTTCAGGATCTCGAAGAGCAGCAGCACCACCAGCATCTCGACGGCGGGCGGGAAGGGGATGGAAGAGGTCGCGCCGACGAGGGTCATGAGGAATTTCAGCGGCAGCAGATGATAGTGCGCGCTCTGAAGGGCGACATACGCGGCGGGCAGCAGGACGGTGAGCGCCGCGCCGAAGAGGCGGAATATGCGTGCGGCGGCGGCTCTCTTGTCGCCCGCGAAGTAGTCGTAGGAGTCCTGGAGGTCTTCGGCGAAGACAAAGGGCATCGTCAGCACGATGGGCGATCCGTCCGCGATGACGGCGACCCTGCCTTCGAGCAGCTTTGCGGCGACGATATCCGGCTTTTCGGTGCCGCCCACCCTCTTGAACAGCGAAAGGGGCGTGGGCTCGAGAAAGGCGGCGAGATAGGAGCTGTCGATCACCCCGTCCGTGTCTATCTCCGAAAGCCTGCGCCTTATCTCGTCCACCGTGCGGGGATCGGCGACTCCGTGGATGTAGGCGAGGGATACGGGAGTGCCCGAGAACCGTCCGACGGTGAGGTTTTCGAAGACGAGATCGGGGGACTTTATCCTGCGGCGGACGAGGGCGGTGTTGGTCTTGATCTCCTCTATGAACCCCTCGCGGGGACCCTTGAGCACGGTGGCGGTGGGAGGCTCGGCGACGGCGCGCTTTTCGAATTTTCTGAGAGAAAATATCATGAGCTCCTCCGCCCCCGGAACAAAGAGAGCGGCGTCGCCCGCGGCTATCTTTTCCACCGCCGCGGAAAAGGGGAGCGCGGGGATATCCTGGCAGAAAGGAAGCTCCGAGAGCAGCCTCGCGCGGATATCCTCGGAAGAGGCGTTCTCGCCCGAAAGAGGGGTTTTGAGCGCGGAAAGAGGCGCGATAACATCCTGTTCGAGCAAAAGTTTGTCCGAAAGCCCGTCAAGAAAGACCAGGCAGCAATCGCTTCCGCCCGCGTCGATGTCGCGAAGGAGCAGGTCTCCCGAGGAATGGAACACGCCGGTCATCCGGCACTTGAAGCCGTCTCTGTCCATGCGCGGATGATGGACAAAGAGAGGCGGTTTTATTCGGGCGGGGCTTGCAATCGCCGCCCTTGGTGGTATAATTTCCCGGGAGGAAGATTTATGACCGACGGTCTCATCAAAGAAGACGGCGCCACGGAAGTCAGCAAGGCGGCGCCCGGGACGGCGGAGGGATATTTCGATCCCGCGATCGCCGTCGCCGCGCTGGACGCCGAGCGCGCCCGCGAGGAAAAGAAGCAAAAGAGAAAGACGCTGGTGCAGGCGATCAAGTACGCCTGCTGCACGGCGAGCGCGGGCGTCATCGAAATCGTATCCTACACCGTGCTTTACGAGGTGCTCCCCATCGACAAGGCGGTGATGATAGACTTCATCACTCATGTGGAACTCAGGAACTTCGTCAGCACCCTCATCGCGCTGACGCTGTCCATCCTTTGGAACTTCACCATCAACCGCAAGTTCACTTTCAAGTCCGCGGGCAATGTGGGAAGAGCGATGTTCCTCGCCTTCCTGTTCTATGTGCCTTTCTTCCCCTTCAAGCTGTGGTTCAACGGGTACATGCCGAGCTACCTTGCCGCGGGCGCGGCGAGCGCGGCGGGCGTGACGGTGGTGGAATATCTCAAGAAGCATGTCATCATCAACTACGCCGTCGAGGTGTGCACCATGCTCATCAACGGGGTGCTGGAGTTCTGCTGGCAGAAGTTCGTCATCTACAGGAAGGAAGAGGGCAGCGCGCTCGCCAAGTACGAGGAAGGCACGGTCGGCGAGTTCGGCGAGATAGGGATCAAGGACCGCGGTTACGACGGGGCGGATCTTCTCGAGCTCATGCGCGACGGCGAAGATATCTCGGAAATGACGGACAAGGACATAAGAAAAGCCGTCGAGGCGCGCGCCGCCGCAGACAGAAAGGCGACGGTCGTCCGCTGAAAGAGAGGGAGGATATCCGTGCGCGCGGGCAGTACGCCCGCGCGCAATTTTTTTTGAAATAGGGCGGCGATTCGTTTGCGCTCGGCGCGCGGGATGTGCTAATATCTCGGTATGAAAAGCGGAAGGAACACGAATGGGGACAGGATGTCTGCCGCACGGTCGCGTTCGGGGCGCTTCTCGCGCGCCCTCTCCGCAAACGGGAAAAACTAAGCAGAAGCATGGCTCGCGCCATGCTTTGTTTTTTGGAGGTCACCATGGAAAAACTCGGTCAAATCTACGAGGGCAAGGCAAAGAAGGTGTACGCCACCGACGATCCCGATCTCGTCATCGTGTCTTACAAGGACGACGCCACCGCGTTCAACGGGCTCAAGAAGGGCACCATCGCGGGCAAGGGCGTCATCAACAACAAGATGAGCAACATGATGATGGGTTTGCTCGAGAAGAAGGGCATCCCGACCCATTTCGTGGAGCAGCTCTCCGACCGCGACACGCTGGTCAAAAAGGTGGAGATCGTCCCCCTCGAAGTCATCGTGAGGAATGTTGCCGCGGGCAGCTTTTCCAAGCGTTACGGCGTGGCGGAAGGCACGGCGCTCGCCGTCCCGACCATCGAGTTTTCCTACAAGAACGACGAGCTCGGCGATCCGCTCATCAACACCTACCACGCGCTCGCGCTGCGTCTCGCGACCCCCGAGGAGATCGACAAGATCGAGAAGATGGCGTTTGCGGTCAACGACGCGATGAAGGAATTCTTCGCGGGCGTGGGCGTCGACCTCATCGACTTCAAGCTCGAGTTCGGCAGGTTCCACGGTGAGATAGTGCTCGCCGACGAGATCTCTCCCGACACCTGCAGGTTCTGGGACAAGAAGACGGGCGAGAAGCTCGACAAGGACCGCTTCCGCCGCGATCTCGGCGGGGTGGAGGACGCCTACAAAGAGATGATGCAGAGGATAACCTCGGCAAACGCGTGATCCCGGGAGGAGTTATGATCGAAAGCACAAAGCGCCACGAGAGCGGCGTGCATGAGGAGTGTGGCATATTCGGGGTGATCTCCAAGCAAAAGAGTTCGCTCGCGAGAGAGGTCTACTACGGGCTGTTCGCCCTCCAGCACAGAGGGCAGGAGAGCGCGGGCATAGCCGTCAATGTCCCCGACAGGCGCATCGCCTACTACAAGAACATGGGTCTGGTCAACGAGGTCTTCTCCGAGGAGGAGCTCTCGCTGCTTCCCGACAGCGACATCGCGATAGGGCATGTGCGCTACTCGACCTGCGGTTCGAGCAATGTCGTCAACGCGCAGCCGGTGGTGTTCTACGGCAGGTACGGCAGGATGGCGATCGCCCACAACGGCAACATCGTCAACGCCGGATCCATCAAAAAATGGCTCATCGACCGCGGGCATATTTTCCAGTCCTCGGTGGACAGCGAAGTGGTCGCCGCGCTCATCAACTATTACACCACTTCCAGCGTCGAAAACGGCGTGCAGAAGGCGGCTCTCGACTTCGTCGGGGCGTTCGCGGTGGTGTGCATGGCGGACAACAAGCTCATCGCCATCCGCGACAAGTACGGGCTCAAACCCCTCGTCATGGGCAAAAAGGGCGACTCGGTCATCTTTGCCAGCGAAACCTGCGCGCTCGACGCGGTGGACGCGGAGTTCGTGCGCGATGTCGAGCCCGGCGAGATGATCACCGTCACCCCGGACGGCAAGATCAAGTCGCACAAGTACGCCGTGCCCGATCCCCATCCCTGCGTGTTCGAGTATGTCTACCTCGCCCGCAGCGACTCGGTCATCGACGGCGTCAGCGTGTATGACGCCCGCTACAAGTGCGGCATGGAACTCGCCAAGCTTTACAAGATCGACGCGGACATAGTCGCCGGCGTGCCCGACAGCGCGACGGTGTGCGCGCGCGGCTACGCGGATGTCAGCGGACTGCCCATGGTGGACGCCCTGACCAAAAACCGCTATATAGGAAGGACCTTCATCCAGCCCAGCCAGTCCATGCGCGAGAGCTCTGTCAAGATCAAGCTCAACGCCTTCCGCAGCAACATCAAAGGCAAGCGCCTCATCCTCATCGACGACAGCATAGTGCGCGGCACGACCTCGAGGAAGATCATCAGCCTGCTGCGCGCCAGCGGCGCCAAGGAAGTGCATATGCTCGTCGGCTCGCCGCCCGTCAAATGCCCCTGCTTCTTCGGCGTGGACATGGAGACCCGCGACCAGCTCATCGGCGCGTACAAGAGCGAGGAAGAGATCTGCCGCGAGATAGGCGCGGACAGCCTGCATTTCATCCCCCTCGAACTGCTCGTGAAGAGCTGCGGCGGCGGTCCTTACTGCACCGCGTGCTTTGACGGGAACTATCCCATGGAAGTGGACGAGGAGTTCATCGCGAACGGCATGGAAGAGTGATCCGGACCGGTCGAAACGAACAAAAGAAAAACGAAAGCGCCGCATGAGCGGCGCTTTTTGCATGTTAAACGGTTTGTTTTTGTCAGTTGACGCCCTGAGCGATCATGGCGTCCGCGACCTTCTTGAAGCCTGCGAGATTGGCGCCCGCCACGAGGTCGTAGTCCATGCCGTACTCGGAGAGGGCGTCCACGATCTGCTTGTGGATGTTCTTCATTATGCCGCGCAGGGTGGAGTCCACCTTTTCCGCCGACCACAGCATCCTTTCGCTGTTCTGGCTCATCTCGAGACCGCTGACCGCCACGCCGCCGGCGTTGACCGCCTTGGAGGGCGCGACGAGCACGCCGTTCTTCTGCAGATATTCGAGGGCTTCGTTGGTGGTGGGCATGTTGGAGACTTCGTTGAGCACGGGCACGCCGAGCGCGACCATGGCTTTGGCGTCCTCGATACGGATCTCGTTCTGCATGGCGCAGGGCATATATATGTCGGCTTTGACATTGCCCCAGGGCTTCTTGCCGGGCACGAAGGTGCAGCCGAACTTGTCGGAGTAGTCCTGCACGCGGTTCCTGCCGCTCTCGCGCATCTCGAGGAGATAGGCGATCTTCTCGCCCTTGACGCCGTCCTCGTCGAGGATATAGCCGTCGGGGCCCGAGAGGGTGATGACTTTGCCGCCGAGCTCGGAGATCTTGAGCGACGCGCCCCAGGCGACATTGCCGAACCCGGAGAGGCAGAAGGTCTTGCCCTCGATGCTCTCGCCGCGGTGGGCGAGCACTTCTTCGAGGAAATAGGTCGCGCCGAACCCGGTGGCTTCGGGGCGGATGAGCGAACCGCCGAAGGACAGCCCCTTGCCCGTGAGCACGCCGTTGTCGTACACGCCGGTGAGCTTTTTGTAGGCGCCGTAGAGATAGCCGATCTCCCTGCCGCCGACGCCCATGTCGCCCGCCGGGACATCCACGCTGGGACCGATATGGCGGTAGAGCTCGGTCATGAAGCTGTAGCAGAAGCGCATTATCTCGGCGTCCGATTTGCCTGCGGGATCGAAGTCGCTGCCGCCCTTGCCGCCGCCCATGGGCAGTCCGGTGAGCGAGTTCTTGAAGGTCTGCTCGAAGGCGAGGAACTTCATGACCGAAAGGTTGACATTGGGCTGGAAGCGAAGTCCGCCCTTGTAGGGGCCGATGGCGTTGTTGAACTGCACGCGGAAGCCGCGGTTGACATGCCACACGCCCTTGTCGTCCTGCCACGGGACGCGGAAGATGATCTGCCTGTCCGGCTCGACCATGCGCTCGAGGATGCAATTTTCTCTCAGCACTTTTTCTTTGGCGCGGACGGCGGGTTCGAGGGAAGTGAGCACCTCTTTGACCGTCTGCATGAACTCGGGTTCGCCCGGATTCTTGCGCGCGGTGGCTTCGATGACTTCGGAGATATAAGACATAATTTTCCTCCCTTGGGACGGCGCGGCGAGCCCGCGCCTCTCTTTGGAAAAAATTATATTACCGCGAAAAAAATAAGTCAAGAGTTAACTAAATCGCAGGGAAAACGCAGCCGCCGCGGCTTAAATCGACCGTGCCCGTAAAAATCGGTATTGCGGATGGGCGCGCGGCGTGGTAATATAATAAAGTCGTATACTCTCACACGCGTTGCGCGGGCACTTGCCCGCACACGAGGGAGCGCGCGGGAGAGTCATTTCGGGAGAGATAAGGGGGGCCCAAGTGCTTAGCTATCAGACCGACAGTCCCATAAGAGTCAGGGACAAAAAGGAAACGGCCGTCTGGATCACGCTGATCTGCGTCATGGCCGTGTTGCTTTGCATCGCGATATTGATGCCGAGGCTGTTCGTGCCCGGCGGCATCTTCGGACCTCCCGAGGGCGGCGCCTGGTGGGCGTACGGCGAGACCGAACCCATTGGGGTCTATGTCATAGGCAAAGGCATAGTGCGTTTTGTTTCCGATACGCAATGGGAAATGGAAGTCATGGACGACTGCATGTACGGCTTAATGTCGGAAGGCTCCGCCGAGACCAAAGGCGGCAGGATGTGGTGCACGGGCGAGTACGAGTTCGTGGGCGAGCCGGGAGAGGGCGTCCTCAAGATGAGGATAGTCCCCGAAATGCCTTACCTTGAAAACGGCGCCATCCTGAACCCCGCGAATGTCAGGATATGCGGGGCGAACGGAGGCATAGTGCTCAACGGCGAATGGGTGGAGTACACCCCGGACGAGACAGGCGTCTACAACATCAAGATCGCCATGCACTCGTCTCAGGCGGAAGGGTCGATCTCTTCCGAGCAGGGCACGATCAATTTCTATTTCTTGGCACCGAACGCCGACGACGGACCCGGATATTACTACGCAGACGAGCAGGCGTATCTCGACTCGCTGTCCGCAGTTTGACCGGGGCGGCGGGCGCGCCGCGAAAAACACGCTTGACAGGGCTGATCCCCCTTTTAAGGGAAGGGGTATAGACAGAAGGAGAAAATTATGGAACGGAGCAGCAACGGAAAGATTAAACTTTACCGCAATCTCAAAGTGCTCTTCTACTGCCTGGGTCTCCCGCTGTTCGTGCTTGCCGTTATGTTCACGGCGACATGGCTGTTCGTGGGAGAGGAACCCTTCATGGGTTCGGGCGGTTCGACGACCGTGATCTGGCTGCAAAACCAGCTCGCGGGCTCGGCGATGTACGGCATCTGGGTGGCGCTCGGCGTGTGGCTTCTCGTGGCGATCGTGCATCTCATCGTCCGCAAGACGGTGAAGAACAGGCGCGCGCGCACCATGATCGTGGCTATCGTGGCGCTCGTCGCCATGCTGACGCCCGTGGTGGTCATGGACATCGTGATGCCCATCGAGCTCGAGAAATTGGAAGAGTCCTCCCCCGAAGGGGTGACCATCGCGTCTTACAAGACCGAGCTGTCCGAGCTCGTGCGCAAGACGGGCGGTCCCGGCGGCGGAGTGGTGCAGTCTTTCCTGAGCCAGGTGAACTCCGTGACATCGGCGTATCACATAGGCTACGGCGACTCTTCGCGCACGGGCTTTGCCGACAACACTTCCAACGATCCCGTGTCGTATGACGAGCTTTACAATGTCGACGAGAGCGGCATGGTCAAGGACAAGCTCTCCGAAGAGCGCATCCTCGAGCTCAAAAAGCAGTACGGCGACGGCTCCGGCACCGACCACGAGTTCGTGCGTATCCCCCCGAACGCGGACGGCAAGCTCGAGATAGACGGCGTCGTCTACGAGAACTACACCAGCGCGACCTATTCGCTGAATGTCCCCGCGGGTCCCTCGGGGACGGAGACCACGCCGGTCACGCAGTTCCGTTGGTTCAAGACTTCGCGCAATTCCGAGTACAAGGAAGGCATCTACGGTCTCGCCCGTTACAACAGCAACGGCATGATCTCGCAGGGCTATGTGTTCGGCATCGATTCCGCGCTCGAACTTCTCCGTCAATACTACTACTCCCAGATGAAGATCTCCGAGCTCGGCGGCGGCGACGCGCTGTACAGCGCCATCCTGGCAAAAGCGCAGGAGCTCCAGGAGGCGGACTACGGCGTGCCCGGCACCGAGAAGTACGAGATCTGGCATAACTTCGTCAAGGTCGGCGAGGAGGGCGGTCAGGAAGCCGATTACTCGCTCACCGTCGGCGATCTCAAGCAGCTGCTCGACTCGGTCGGCACCCATGTCGGCGCCAACCCCGCGATCGCGGGGATCCTCAACCTCATCACCGGTGAGCCGTTCAATGTCAAGCTCTCCTTTGATGTCGGCGACGGGAAGCTCATCATCGCCAATGTCAAGGCGTCCGACATCACCGCCGGCACCTACGGCGACGGAGTCAAGGAAGGGCTGCTCATACAGTACGCTCCCGCGACGGGCGATCCCATCAATGTTCAGCTCAACGGCGGTCTCCTCGACGGGCTGGGCGAACTGCTTGATGTGCTGCTCGGCGGCGTCGTCGACACCGGCGGGCTCAGCGTGGGCGCGTGGTTGTACGACCTGCTCGGTAAGGATCTTATCCTCGGATTGAACCTCAACAAAATTCTCGGTTTGTTCGGGCTTGACCTGTCCTCGCTGTTCGTGGGCGTGACCGACACGATGGGCACCGGCGAGGTCCTCGAGACCATCATCATGAACCTGCTCGGCGGGTTGTATTGGTACTCCGATCCCGAGATCCTTCCCGTCTATGACTACTACGCCGAGGCTGCCGAAGCGCTGGCGAAAGAAAATTCCGCCAAGTACGCCGCATGTGCCGTCGCCGACGATGACGGTCTCAACCTCGGCGACTACTACGCCATGCTCGACAAGGCGGTCTACAACGGCGGCATCCACGGCTACATGGTGGGCTCCGTGCTCATCCCGGGCACCTCGCTTATCGCGGGCGACAACATCGGCGCGGGCACTCCCTCCTCTTCGGGTCTGGGCTCCTACGCCGCGGTGGTGCAGCTGCAAGCCGAACTTGCTTACAAACCTGTCTATTATCCCCTTTACAGCGTGCGCAACCTGCTGCTCACCTTCCTGCCCGTGGTGCTGTTCTGCCTGATCGCGAGCGGTATCGCCGCCGAGAAGGAGTGGCTGCTCGAGACGGGACAGGACGATGTTCCCGCCAAGAAAGAAAAGAAGGGCAAGAAGGGCAAAAAGGACGAGGAGGCTGCCGTCGCCCCGCCCGAGGACGCGCTCCAGGGGGACGCGATCCCGGGGGACACGCCCGCCACCGCGGCGCCCGATGCGGCTCCCGAAGCGGCGCCCGCCGGCGAGCCCTCTTACGATGACGCTCCCGTCGCCATGCCGGCGGAGGACGATATCCCCGAGCCTACGGGCGAGGAGGGCACCGCCTTAAGCGTTCAGGAAAATAACGGCGAGGAGGTGGAATGATCATGGCTAACAATGCACGCAAAAAGTCTCTTAACACCAAAATAGCCGGACTTACCGTCCTCGAGATCTTCTTCTATATCATAGGTATGCCGCTGCTCATAGCGCTCGCCGCGTCCTTCTGCGTCGAGCTGTATATGAAAGTGCCGTACTACACTTTCTGGCCCTTCGTCGGCGTCATCCTTGCCGGCGTGCTGTGCCTGGTCTTCTTCATCGTCGTGCTCTGCGTGACGAGAAAGAAGTCCCGCCGCACCATAAGGCGTCAGACCATGGCTCTCATCATAACCGTCCTCTGCCTCACCTTCCTGGTGGGCGCGCTGGTGGATGTGGTGCTGCCCGATATCCTGACTTCCATGACTTCGGGCACCCTCACCGTCGAAGATGTCGAGAACAACTTCGAGGAACAGGGCGATACCAACGCCTTCCTGGTGCGCAGGTTCGTCATGTCCAACATGGTCAACGGCAACTACGACGCCAAATACGCCTACGAGACGGTGACCGACGCCATAGAGGAAGGGGATCCCTTCAGCGACGACGAAGCGTATCTCGCTTACAACGACTACAAGCAGATGCTGCTCGGTTGGGCGGCTTACTCCTCCGACGAACAGCAGGCGAACTACGACGGGCTGGTCGAGAGCATGTCTTCGTTGCAGAAGGAGCTTTACGACTTCATCTACACCAACTGGGTCATGCGCGATCCCGTCTATATGCTGATGTCTCCCGACGCGCCTTACGGCAACATGGAGCGTCATGCGGTGGCGCTCGGCATGTCCGAGTATCTGCTGCCCGAGTACGAGCGTCTGTCCACCACCCCCGAGGGCGGCATGGCGGACGAGCGTATCCGCTATCTGTTCAACAAGAACTACGCCAGCATGGACAATGACGGCTATGTCACCTACGACGACAACCTCATCCTCTATGCCCAGGCGAGCGGCAGAATGACCGTGCCCGTCGTCATAAGGCTCATCCTCGACAAGAGCAGCGACTTCTCCGAAGGATCCCGCGCCACCCTCGACGAGAACAACAACCTCGTCTATCCGACCTACGAGACCACCGACGGCACCGACAGGACGGGCATCACCAGCATCTACTTCGAGAAGTATATGGCGGATGAGGTCGTCGAACTGTTCGCAAACCACAGCGCCGCGCTGGTCAAGGTCAACAACTACGAGGGCACCTACTATGTCGATCCCGCCTACTATGAGGACAACGATGTCTTCGGCATCCTCGCGGGCGCGGTCATCAACAACATCTACTACGACGAGGACGGCGTCACCGTCAAGGGCGGCTATGTCAGCCAGCCAATGAAGTGGGGCATCCTCGACATGGACGGCAAGACCATGGCGGTCACCTCCCTCGACCTCGA
The DNA here is from genome assembly GCA_018713795.1 of Candidatus Limadaptatus stercoripullorum. Classification (GTDB taxonomy): domain Bacteria; phylum Bacillota; class Clostridia; order Christensenellales; family CAG-917; genus Limadaptatus; species Limadaptatus stercoripullorum. The sequence continues at coordinate 19,389 of DVOE01000085.1, read as the reverse complement.
CAGTCTGCTTTCGGGTCTGCTTCCCGGACTCAGCGTCACCGAGCTCATCAACATGCTGAACAACGCTCTCGCAAACTATGACGGTGGTCTGTTCGGCAGCCTGCTCGACGGTCTCGCCGGAGTGCTCTATGAGGCGACCGCAGGCAGACCTCTCGCGCTCGGACTGTGCATCAACGACAGCGGTCTGCTCGAGATCAACATCTATCCCACCAATGTCGAGAAGGGTCTGCTCGGTTATCAGGATATGACCTGGCTCGAGTCCAACAACCTGCTCGTCGCGGTCATCTCCGTCATGTCGCTGCGCAACTGGCTGTATATCATCGGCGCGATCTCCATCGTCACCGTGCTTGCCGCAAGTTGCTGCCGCGAGTTCAAGGCGAGGATGAAGAAGGACTTCGAGGAGCGCGAGAAGCAGTTCGCCGCGGCGGAAGCCGCCGCAGCGGGCGGCGAAGCCCCCGCCCCCGCCGATGAGGCGACGGGCGAGTACTTCCCCGAGACCTACCCCGAGGAAGCGGCGCCCGCAGAAGCGACCGAGGGATACCCCGAGGACGCCGCCCCCGCCGAAGCGACCGCGGGATACCCCGAGGACGCCGCCCCCGCGACAGGAGCCGCGGACGAAGCGGTCGAGGAATATCCCGACGATCCCGCCCCCGAACCCCTCGACTGACGAGTGAACTCTCACCCCAAAGCCGCCCCGCCCCCGGGGCGGCTTTATCTTTTATGCCGCACGCTCGCGCGTACGCGCACGCGCCCGCGCGTACGCGCGAGAGCGTTGCGCGATTGCGCGCGCGAAGCAACAAAATAAAAGACGGGCGGGGGAGCGAAATTTCGTCCAAACATTTTGCATTTTGCGGGCGGTGTGGTATAATGGAAAAAATTTCGGAGGGACCGCTCGGTGACAGGCTTCGGCAAGGTGGTTTACGCTGCGGAAGAGGGGCTCATGCACGGCACGCTGACCGTGCGGGAGGGGAAGATTTTCCTCTCGGACCTCTCCCCCCTCGCTTCCGAAGAGGACTACCGGGGCAGGACCCTCGTCGTACCGGCTTTCGCGGATGTGCATGTGCACCTGCGGGAACCGGGATTTTTTTATAAGGAGACCATCGCTTCGGGCACGGAGAGCGCGGCGCGCGGTGGGTTCACCGCGGTGTGTTCCATGCCCAATCTCGATCCCGTCCCCGACAGCGTTAAAAACCTCGAAAAGCAGGTTGATATCATCAAAAAGACCGCTAAAGTGCCTGTTTATCCGTTTGCGGCGCTCACCGTGGGCGAGAAAGGGCAGCGGCTTTCGGACATAGAGGGGCTGGCTCCCTTTGTCGTCGGGTTTTCGGACGACGGCAAGGGCGTGCAGAGCGAGGAGCTCATGCGCGAGGCTATGCGGAGGGTGAAAGCCGTGGGCGGCATCATCTCCGCGCATTGCGAGGACGAGCGCTGTCTCCGCGCGGGCGGAGCCGTGCATGACGGGGAGTACGCCCGCCGCCACGGGCTCGTCGGGATATCTTCGGAGAGCGAGTGGCGCATGGTGGAGCGGGACATCGCGCTCGCCGAGGAGACGGGGGTGCGCTATCATGTGTGCCATGTCTCCACCCGCGAGAGCGTGGAGCTGATAAGGCGCGCGAAGGCGCGCGGGGCGGACATCACCTGCGAGACGGCGCCGCATTATCTCGTGCTCACCGAGGACGATCTCAGGGACGAGGGCAGGTTCAAGATGAATCCGCCCGTGAGGACGGCTGCCGACCGCGACGCGCTGATAGAAGGGCTTGCCGACGGGACGGTGGACATGATCGCGACCGATCACGCGCCGCATTCGGATGAGGAAAAATCGCGCGGGCTGGCGGGCAGTCTGATGGGCGTCATCGGGCTGGAATACGCCTTCCCCGTGCTTTACACAAAGCTGGTGCTCGAGGGGAAGATAACCCTCGGGCGGCTGATAGACGCGATGAGCGGCGCGCCGCGGCGGAGGTTCGGACTTCCCCCGGCGAAGATCGCGGAAGGCGAGAGGGCGGAACTTGCCGTCATCGACCTCGGCGCGGAATGGACGGTGCGGGGCGCGGAAAGCGCTTCCCGCGGGAACATGACCCCATTCGAGGGCATGAGGGTGAAAGCAAAAATAATGACGACTATGTCAGGCGGAGAGATCGTATGGACAAGATGAAAAGAAGGAAACTCGTGCTTGAAAACGGCGATGTCTATATCGGCCGCGGCTTCGGCGCCGACACCGACGCGATAGGCGAGATCGTGTTCAACACTTCGATGGCGGGATATCAGGAGATCATCTCCGATCCCAGCTACGCCGATCAGGTCATAGTGATGAGCTATCCCATCATCGGCAACTACGGCATCACGGACGAGGACTACGAGAGCAAGGGGCTCTACCTCAAGGCGCTCATCGTGCGCGACTACAACGACGCGCCCTCCAACTTCCGTTACACCAAGACGCTGTCCGAGCTGCTCGAGGAGGACGGAGTGCCGGGGATGCAGGGCATAGACACCAGGAAGCTGGTCCGCACAATACGCGACAAGGGTTCAATGGTCGCCTGCCTCACCGACGCGGACACTCCGACCGAAGAGGTCATGGAGCGCATATGCGCCTTCTCCTATCCCACCGATCAGGTCAAGAGGGTGGGGTGCAAGAAGAGGTGGTACAGCCGCACGCCCAATCACAAGTACAATGTGGTGGCGGTGGACTGCGGCATCAAGAATCAGATGGTGCACAACCTCAACGCGCAGGGGTGCAATGTCATCATAGTGCCGCACACCATAAGCGCGGAAGACCTGCTCGCGCTGAAGCCGGACGGCGTGTTCCTGTCCAACGGTCCCGGGGATCCCGTCAATGTGCCCGAGGTGGTGGAGCTGGTCAGGGAGCTCAAAGGCAAAGTCCCCGTCATGGGCGTCTGCATGGGACATCAGCTCATCGCGCTCGCCTACGGGGCGAAGACCTACAAGCTCAAGTTCGGTCACCGCGGCGGCAACCATCCCATACTCAACATCGAGTCGCAGCTGGTCGAGATAACGGCGCAGAACCACAGCTATGCGGTGGACGAGAAGTCGCTCGAAGGCACGGGGCTCACCGTGACGCACCGCAACCTGCTGGACGGGACGGTGGAAGGCGTGGAAGACAAGAAGAACAGGATCTTCTCCGTGCAGTTCCATCCCGAGAGCGCGCCGGGTCCGCAGGACAGCATAAGACTGTTCGAGAAGTTCATCGTCAATATCGAGGAGTGGAAGAAAAATGCCTAAGAGAACGGATATCAGGAAAGTTTTGGTCATAGGCTCCGGCCCCATCGTGATAGGGCAGGCGGCGGAATTCGATTACGCCGGGACGCAGGCTTGCATAGCGCTCAAGGAAGAGGGCTACGAAGTCGTGCTCGCCAACTCCAACCCCGCCACCATAATGACGGACAAGATGATGGCGGACAAGATCTACATGGAGCCGCTCACCCTCGAGTATATGGCGAGGATAATCCGCTACGAGCGCCCCGACGCCATCGTTCCCGCCCTCGGCGGACAGACGGGTCTCAACCTCGCGATGAAGCTGGCGCACAGCGGCGTTTTGGACGAATGCAATGTTAAACTGCTCGGAACATCGCTTGAAAGTATCGAAATGGCGGAAGACCGCGAGAAGTTCAAGGAGATGTGCCAGCGCATAGGCGAGCCCGTCATCCCCTCGCAGATCACTTACAGCATAGAGGAAGCGGTGGAAGCCGCGAAGCTCATCGGCTATCCCGTCGTGCTACGCCCCGCGTTCACGCTCGGCGGCACGGGCGGCGGTTTTGCCGAGAACGAAGAGGAGCTTTGCGAGATCATGAAGAACGCTCTCCAGCTCTCTCCCGTCGGGCAGGTGCTGGTCGAAAAGAGCGTCAAGGGCTTCAAGGAGATCGAGTTCGAGGTCATGCGCGACGCGGCGGATACGGCGGTCGCGATATGCAGCATGGAGAACCTGGATCCTGTCGGCGTTCACACCGGCGACAGCATTGTCGTCGCGCCCGCGCAGACGCTCACCAACAAGGAAGTCCAGATGCTCCGCAACAGCGCGCTCAAGATCATCCGCGAGCTCAAGATCGAGGGCGGATGCAATGTGCAGTTCGCGCTGGATCCCCATTCCTTCAGATACTACCTCATCGAGGTCAACCCCCGCGTCAGCCGTTCTTCGGCGCTGGCGTCCAAGGCGAGCGGCTATCCCATCGCCCGCGTTACGGCGAAGGTCGCGCTCGGTATGCGCCTTGACGAGATCATGCTCGCCAACACCCCCGCCTCCTTCGAGCCCGCGCTCGATTACATCGTGACCAAGGTGCCGCGTTTCCCCTTCGACAAGTTCGACACGGCGTCCAATGTGCTCGGCACTCAGATGAAGGCGACGGGCGAGGCCATGAGCATAGGGCGCACCTTCGAGGAGAGCCTTCTCAAGGCGCTGCGTTCGCTGGAGATAGGAGCGATCCACATCTGGATCCCCAAGTTCGACGACTGGACGAGGCAGGAGCTTTACGATTACATCAAGGACTGCACGGACGACAGGCTGTTCGCCATCGCCGAGCTGTTCGAGCGCGGCGGGGACATAGGCCTCATCGCGTCGAGCACCAAGATAGACATGTTCTTCCTCGAGAAGATCCGCGAGATAGTGGAGTTCGAGTCGGTGGTCAAGGCAAATCCCTACGATCCCGAGGTGTTCCGCGAGGCGAAGAAGCGCGGGTTCTCGGACAAGTATCTCGCCAAGGTCTGGAAGTCCACCGAGGAGCAGATCTATCTCAAGCGCAAAGAGCTCGGCATCATGCCCGTGTACAAGATGATAGACACCTGCGCGGGCGAGTTCGAGAGCTATGTGCCCTATTTCTACTCCACCTACGAGGACGAGCAGGAGAGCGTGGTCAGCGACCGCAAGAAGATAATCGTGCTCGGCTCGGGACCCATAAGGATAGGGCAGGGTATCGAGTTCGACTACTCCACCGTGCACGCCATCTGGACAATACGCGAGGCGGGTTACGAGGCTATCATCGTCAACAACAACCCCGAGACCGTCTCCACCGACTACACCACTTCGGACAAGCTCTACTTCGAGCCGCTCACCGTCGAGGACACCATGAACATCATCGACCTCGAAAAGCCGGACGGAGTGGTGGTCTCCCTCGGCGGGCAGACGGCGATCAACCTCGCCGACAAGCTGGATTCGCTGGGCGTCAAGATCATAGGCACGGATGTCAAGGCGATACAGAACGCCGAGGACAGGGACTGCTTCGAGAAGATACTCAACCGTCTCGGCATCCCGCAGCCCAAGGGAGAGGCGGTGTTCACCGTCGAAGACGGGCTCGCGGTGGCGGAGAGGATAGGATATCCCGTGCTGGTGCGTCCGAGCTATGTGCTCGGAGGCAGGCAGATGCAGATAGCCTCCACTCCCGAGGCGCTCGGCAAATATCTCCGCGGCGCGTCCGCGCTCAACACCGGGCACGCCATTCTCGTGGACAAATATGTGCTCGGCAAGGAGCTCGAAGTCGACGCCGTGTGCGACGGCAAGGATGTGTTCTGCCCCGCGATAATGCAGCATATCGAGCGCACGGGCGTGCACTCCGGCGACAGCATAAGTGTGTATCCCACCTTCAGCATCAACGACGAGGTCAAGAAAAAGATCATCGATTACACCGTCAAGCTGGGGCTCGGGATAGGCATAGTCGGGCTTTACAATATCCAGTTCATCGTGGACGCCAAGAACGATGTCTATGTCATCGAAGTCAACCCCCGTTCCTCGCGCACGGTGCCCTTCATCTCCAAGGCGTCGGGCTACTCGCTCGCGGACATCGGCACCAAAGTCATGCTCGGCATATCGCTGAAAGAGCAGGGCTTCACCGAGGTCTTCCCCTCCGGGACGCCCGACAGGTGGTATGTCAAAGCGCCCGCCTTCTCCTTCTCCAAGATCAAGGGCATGGAGGTCTACCTCTCGCCCGAGATGAAGTCCACCGGCGAAGCCATAGGCTACGATGTCTCCATGAACCGCGCGCTCTACAAGGCGCTCAAGGCGTCGGGCATGAGTATGCAGAACTACGGCACCGTGTTCATGACCATCGCCGACTGCGACAAGGAGGCGTTCCTGCCCATAGCAAGGAGATTCTACGACCTCGGATTCAACATCGAGGCGACCGCCGGCACCGCCGAGTTCCTGCACGCGCACGGCATCAAGGCGCGGAGCAAAGCCAAGATAAGCGAAGGCAGCTCGGATATCCTCGACAGCATCCGGAAAGGGCATGTCACCTATGTCATCAACACCCGCGACCTCGACGAGGAGAGCACCAAGCACGACGGCTACGAGATACGCCGCGCCGCCGTCGAGAACAATGTCACCCTCTTCACCTCGCAGGACACCGTCGAAGCGCTGCTCGATGTGCTCGAAGACATGACCTTCAAGGTGTCCACCATCTGCTGATATGAAAAAGCAAACCCTGACGCTCATCTCCCGGCGCAGCCTGAACGACGAGGTGTTCGGGCTGACTTTCGCGGGCGCGGAACCCATGCGCCCCGGACAGTTCGTCGAACTTTCGGTGGACGGAGGTTATCTCCGCCGCCCGATAAGCGTCGCCGACAGCCGCGGAGACGAGCTCACCCTCATCGTCAAAAAGGTGGGGAAAGGCACCCGCGAGATGGCGGAGTGGCAGCCGGGGAGAAAGGTCTCCGCGCTCACCTCGCTCGGCAACGGGTTCGGGACGGACGCGAGCCGCCCGCTGCTCATCGGCGGCGGCATAGGCTGCGCGCCGCTCTATATGCTTGCCCGCACATTCGCGGAAAGGGGAGTGCGCCCCACCGTCGTCCTCGCTTTCGGGAGCGCGGATCAGATCTATTTCGAGCGTGAGTTCGGCGACTTCGGGAATGTGATCGTCGCCACCGACGACGGCAGCCGCGGCATACGCGGCAACGCCGTTGACGCCGTGCGCGCGGAAGGCTTGTCGGAAGGGAACGGGTTCGACCGCTATTACGCCTGCGGGCCCCTGCCCATGCTCCGTGCGCTCGCCGCGTGGAGCGGCGCGGGCGAACTCAGCCTCGAGGCGCGCATGGGCTGCGGCTTCGGCGCGTGCATGGGATGCAGCGTAAAGACCGCGGACGGCTACGCCCGCGTGTGCAAGGAGGGCCCCGTCTTCCCGGCGGCGTCCCTCATATGGGAGTGACGGCATGGATACCTCTGTGACCCTGTTCGGAAGGCGGCTCAAAAATCCCGTCATCCCTGCCAGCGGGACTTTCGGGTTCGGCAGCGAATTCGCGGAGTACTACGACCTCAATATCCTCGGCGGCATAGCCCTCAAAGGCACCACCCTCGAGCCGCGCTACGGCAACCCGCAGCCGAGGATCGCGGAGTGCCCCTCGGGCGTCATCAACGCCATAGGGCTGCAAAACCCCGGCGCGGACGCCGTTGCGGGCGAGGAGATCCCGCGGCTCGCCGCCCTCTTTGACGGGGCGATCATCGCCAATGTCGGAGGACACAGCGAGCACGAATATGTCGCCGCGTCCGAGAAACTCGCGGCGTCGCCGCATGTGTTCGCGATCGAACTCAACATCTCCTGCCCCAATGTCAAGGGCGGCGGGATGGCGTTCGGCACGGACGCCGAAACCGCAAAAAAGCTGGTTTATGCGGTCAAAACGCATATCAAAAAGCCGCTTATCGTCAAACTCAGCCCGAATGTCACCGACATTGCCGGGCTGGCGCTCGCCGTCAGGGACGGCGGCGCGGACGCCGTCAGCCTCATCAACACGCTGGTCGGGATGCGCATAGATCTCAGGACCCGCCGTCCGATCATAAGCGTGCGCACGGGCGGGGTCAGCGGTCCCGCGGTCTTCCCCGTCGCGCTCAGGATGGTCAACGATGTGGCGAGGGCGGTGGATATCCCCGTCATAGGCATGGGCGGCGTGGACAGCGCCGAAGGCGTGCTCGAAATGATGATGGCGGGCGCGTGCGCGGTGCAGGTCGGGGCGGCGAATCTCGTCGATCCTTACGCCTGCCGCGACATTGTCGCGGCGCTGCCCGAGGTCATGGCGAGCTACCGTGTGCAAAACCTCACGGATATAATCGGCGCCGCCGTTTAGCGGCGCGAGGGAGAATATATGGCAAAAGATGTTATCATCGCGTTGGATTTCGCGGGGGCGGAGCAGGCGCTCGCCTTTCTTGACAAGTTCGAAGGCGTGGCGAGGAAGCCCTTCGTCAAGATAGGCATGGAACTCTTTTATGCCGCGGGGAGCGAGCTCGTCCGCGAGATCAAAGCCCGCGGGCACAAGATATTCCTCGACCTCAAGCTCCACGATATCCCCAACACCGTCGGCAAGGCGATGGCTGTGCTCTCGGGGCTGGATGTGGACATGTGCAACCTGCATGCCGCGGGCGGATCGGTCATGATGCGCGCCGCGCTCGAAGGGTTGACCCGCGCGGACGGCAGCCGTCCTCTGCTCATCGCGGTGACCCAGCTCACCTCGACCTCCGAGCAGCTAATGCGCGAAGAACTGCTCATCGACCGCCCCATCGACGAGACGGTCATGCTCTATGCCGAGAACGCGGCGCGTTCGGGGCTGGACGGCGTGGTCTGCTCGCCGCTCGAGGCGGGCAAAGTGCATTCCGCCTGCGGCGAAAATTTCCTGACCGTAACGCCCGGCATTAGGTTCGCCGATTCCGCGAAGGGCGATCAGGTGCGCGTCACCACCCCCGCGGACGCGAGATCGCTGGGTTCGGACTACATCGTGGTCGGCAGGCCCGTCACGGCTGCCGCCGATCCCGTCGCGGCATACGCCCGCTGCGTAAAAGATTTTTTGGGAGAAGAGATATGACGGACCTTCAAAGACAAGTTGCAAAAGGATTGCTCTCCATAGGCGCGGTGTTTCTGAGACCCGACGAGCCCTTCACCTGGGCGAGCGGGATAAAGAGCCCCATCTATTGCGACAACCGCCTCGTGCTCACCGCCCCCGAAGTGCGCACGGTGGTGGAGCAGGGCATAGCGGACACCGTCCGCCGCGAGTTCCCGGACACCGAAGTGCTGATGGGCACCGCGACCGCAGGCATAGCGCACGCGGCGATAGCGGGCTGGCTGCTCGGCATGCCCATGGGTTATGTCCGTTCGGGCGCCAAGGATCACGGCAGGGCCAACCGCATCGAAGGCAAACTCGAGCCCGGCGCAAAAGTCGTGGTCGTCGAGGATCTCATCTCCACCGCGAAGAGCTCTCTCGAGACGGTGGACGCCCTGCGCGAAGCCGGCGCCGAAGTGCTCGGCATGGTCAGCATCTTCACCTACGGCATGAAAGCGGGCACCCAAAAGACCGCGGAAGCCGGCGTCAGGACGGTCAGCCTGTGCGACCTCGACAGCCTGCTCGAAGTGGCGGTCGAAGAGGGCTACATCAAGAGCGACGACTGCCGCAAGCTCCTCGCGTTCCGCGACGATCCCTCGGACGAGAGCTGCATGAAAGGCGGCAAGAACTGAACAAAACACGCGGTTTATCGCGCGAAAGTAGCAGATAAACCGCGCGATACGCAAATAACGCTATGAACAAGATAAGACATCTCATCGACATTTCCGATCTCACCACCGAGGAGATCGACGGCATAATCGCCGTCGCCGAGGACATCATGCGCCACCGCGCGGACTACGCGCACGCCTGCGACGGCAAGAAGATCGCGACGCTCTTTTTCGAGCCGTCCACCCGCACCCGCCTCTCGTTTGAGGCGGCGATGATCGAGCTCGGCGGCAACACTCTCGGGTTTGCTTCGGCGTCCAACAGCTCCACAACCAAGGGCGAGAGCGTCATGGACACCATCCGCACGGTGAGCGCGTACGCGGACATCATCGCCATGCGCCATCCTCTCGAAGGCGCGGCGCTCGCCGCCTCCCGCCGCAGCGTCGTTCCCGTCATCAACGCGGGCGACGGCGGGCATTGCCATCCCACTCAGACGCTCGCCGATCTTCTCACCATCAAGAACCGCCACGGCAGGCTTCACGGGCTGACCGTCGGCATTTGCGGCGACCTCAAATACGGGCGCACGGTGCATTCGCTCATCAACGCCCTGACTCGCTATCCCGGCAACCGCCTCATCATGATCTCGCCCCCCGAGCTCGGCATACCCAATTATGTCCGCTACGAGATCATGGAACCCCGCGGCGCGGTGTGGAGCACCTGTTCCACCATCGAAGACTGCATCGCCGACCTCGATGTTCTCTACATGACCCGCATCCAAAAAGAGCGCTTTGCAGACCTCGACGAGTACGAGCGCCTCAAGGACTGCTATGTCCTGAACGCCGAGAAGATGAAAGCCGCCCGCTCCGACATGAGCGTGCTCCATCCTCTCCCGCGCGTCAAGGAGATCAGCGTCGATGTCGACGACGATCCCCGCGCCTGCTACTTCAAACAGGTCGAGTACGGCAAATTCATGCGCATGGCGCTCATCCTCCGCCTCCTCGACGACGCCGCCAAGGGCTATTGCCCCGAGACCACCCGCCGCGAGATCCTCTCCGAAGGCTTCGTCTGCCGCAACCCCAAGTGCGTCACCGCCGTCGAGACCGACCTCCCCCAGCAATTCTCGCTCCGCGACAAAGCGCACAATGTGTATAGGTGTGAGTATTGTGAGACGAGGTTCGGCCACCAAAAGTAAAACGCCGCTATTTCGCGATCTGCTTTGTCAGCCCCGCCTCACCGACCGCTTATGTACGAGAAGTACACCGCGCGCCCGTTGAGGCGGGGCTTTCGCGCATCTCATCGAAATATCGGCGTTTTACCCGTGTCTACTTAGAGGAGAGAGTGATCCCGCCGTTATTTGGCGAATGGCTTTGTCAAGCGCCATTTTGAACTCGCACAGCATTTGATAGAGAGCCCCTCCGGGGTCCCCGCAAACATCGCCGCAGGCGATTTTGCGGGGTTTGTACACTCCTGTACGTCAGCAGGCGCTTTTCGCGCCCTTCATCCAAATATCGGCGTTTTACTCGTTCCTATTTAAGGAAAGGGGCGCACTACACCTATTTAGAGCGTTCTTAGACACGACGGGGCGCTTAATCCCTGCCAACAAGGGGACGGGGGTGTGACTGGCATGCTTGCCATGACAGGGCTGCCCCGTCCCCGTTGGCAGCACGAGTCCTATGTCAGTCCTCTATTTAGCCGCCAATTAGGGACGGGGCTGCCCTGGTACCGCTACGCGCTGCGCGCTACCAGTCATAACCCCGTCCCTAATTGGCTGATGGCGATGCAATCAAATGTCCAAGCGGCAAAATACACTCCTCCGGAGGGTGTCTGAACACGCGCAAAGCTTATTCGGGGCGTTCCTATACTCGCATTACATCTTTTCGAAGACGGAATAACGCGCCGCTCAGCCAAACTTTCACAGGCGGCGAAGCCGCCGCTTGAAAGTCGCGGCGCGCTCTTTGAATGCCGCACCGAAGGTTAAGCATATTATTGCGCGAGTGCGCAATAATTGCTTCGCAACGCCGTATCACCGAGCAGACACAGGCTTTAATTTGCGAGCGCCGAATTCCTCGCCCCGCGCGGGGATCTCAGCCGGTAGTGCCCGCCGATCGAATTTAGTAAGTGCGCCATGATAAGTTTGAGTAGAAAACTAACGCTTATCGTGCATGATACGAGGACTGTCCCTTATTCCGCGTGGGGGAGGAAAGCCCGGAGGGAAGGTGGGGGTCTGTATTCCCACGCTCGTGGCACTTCGCCCGATTGAGAGTACTTGGGTTAGCGCCACCCTTATTCGAAGCGTTCTTAGACACGACGGGCGTCGCACTTCGTCGCTCCGCGTAGCGGTGCATTGTAATTTGCAAAAGCGGATGGTATAATTTATTTGCTATATCTGCATGGCGGTGTCGCCGCGAGCGTCGGAAAACGGCGCCGGCGTCGGACGAAAATCGAACGGACGGAGGGGGAATATGGCAAAGTGTCCTTGTTGCGGAGAGGAGATGACGATCGCGGAATCCGGCGCTCCGTTTTGCCCGAAGTGTGACGGAAAAGAACCCGTCGCGGAGCGCGGGAGCTTAAATCCGGCGGTCTCGGGTTTGAAGATAGAGGGTGGCGTTTTGGTCGGATGCGCCAAAGACCTCGCGGGCGATCTGATCATTCCGGACGGAGTGACGAGCATAGGCGAGCGTGCGTTCTTCGGCTGCACGGCTCTCACATCGATCGCCGTTCCGCGGGGTGTGACCCGCATAGGAACCGCCGCATTCAACTGGTGCAGGGGACTAAAGTCTCTCACGGTCGCGATCGGGAACGGAGTTTATCACAGCGCCGGCGACTGCCTGATCGAAACCGCGAGCGGAACACTGATCCGGGGTTGTAAAAACAGCGTTATTCCCGCGGACGGAAGCGTGGGGGTCATAGGCGATCATGCGTTCGCGGTTTGCGAGGGGCTTGAGTCCGTCGTCATCCCGGACGGAGTGACGCGGATAGGCGCGGAAGCGTTTCACGGTTGCACTTCACTTCGAGAGGTCGTCATCCCCGGCAGTGTGACGGACATAGGATGGGACGCATTCCGCGGGTGCACATCGCTCGCTTCCGTCACCATCCCCTCCGGTGTGACGAGCATAGGGAGCGGGGCGTTCTCGGGTTGCCGCGCGCTCGCCGCGATAGATATCCCGGGCAGCGTGACTAGTATAGAACGCGATGCCTTTTACGACTGTCGCGCGCTCAGATCGGTCAATATCGCGGATATCGAGGAGTGGTTGGCGACGGATCTTGGTTCCCCCTCCTCCTGTCCGATGAGTCGCGGTGCGGAACTTTATGTCGACGGCGCGCTCGTCACCGATCTCGTCATCCCGGACGGCGTGACGAGCATAGGGGATTATGCCTTCTATGGCTGCGACTCTCTCGTTTTCGTTGCCATCCCGGACAGCGTGGCAAGCATAGGGAACCATGCCTTCGGGAGCTGCGGAGCTCTCGCCTCCACAGCCGTCGGGAAGGGAGTGACAAGCATGGGATATTGCGCCTTCGCAGGTTGCGATCGGCTCAAAAATCTGACCGTCGCCGAAGGCAACTCCAGATATCACAGTGCGGGGAATTGTATTATCGAGACTGCGTCAAAGACGCTGATAGCGGGCTGCAAGGCAAGCGTCATACCGACAGACGGCAGTGTGACGACCATAGGCTACTCCGCATTCGAAGATTGCACATCTCTCACATCGATCACCATCCCTGGCTGCGTGAAACGCATAGAGAGCGAAGCATTTTACTTCTGCCGTTCGCTTGCCTCCGTTGTTTATGGGGGAACGACAGAGGAATGGCGCGCGATAGAGAAAGGCACGGAATGGGACCGCGATTGTCCGTTCACAGAGGTAGAGTGCTCGGACGGGACGGTTGTCGTTTGACGGCGAGTCGAGGGATCATGAGCAAACAAAAGCGCGCTTTCGGGCGCGCTTTTTCTTTTGATAGGAGAGGCGGCGGGGCGGTCAGAGGAAAATGCGGGCGGGGGAGTTTTGTAGGGCGGCGCGGAATTCGCGCTCGAGGTGCTCTTTCTCCTCGTCCGAGAGCGAGGCGAGGTAGATATCCGCGCATTGCTTGGCGCGGCGGATGAGTTCGAGGTCGCTCTCCTTCGCGAGCTCGGCGAGGGAGACTCCCTTCCCCGTCCTCGCCGCCATGTCGCGCAGCAGGATCAACCCTCGCATACGCTGCGCGCTCGTGCCGAACCTTTCCGCGAGGCGCTCAAGCTTTAAGTCGGGCATCCCCGAGATCAGCTCCTCGCCCGCGATATTCTTTTCGTAGGCGGCGATGAGCTCAGGGGTCAGCATGGAAAATATCCCGCCGTCGTCCGCTGCCGAGCAAGCCGAGGCGATATTTGGGCGGGCGGAAGGCGTATCCGCGGCGAGCGGTGCCGCAGAAGCGGCGGAGAGGGCGATGAGCCCCGCGATCAACAATTTTGAAAAGAGTTTCATGATGGTCTCCTGCGCCGTGCGGCGCGTCACGGTTTAGTTTCGTCAAGCGGGCGGCAAATATTCGCGGCGGGAAATCGTTAATTCGTAAACTTTTTTCGCGGCGCATATTGAAATGCGGTTTTCGCGATGATATAATGGGCGAAGATAAGGAGGGCTTATGCAGAAAGAAAAACTTGATTTTCTGACCGCAAAAGCGCGCAAGCTCCGCGACGACGCCATCGAGATCATCGGGCATTTCGGGGTGGGGCACATCGGCGGCACCATGTCCGTCATGGACGCGCTGACGGTCATCTACTACGACAAAGCGAACATCGACCCCAAAGATCCCAAAAAGCAGGATCGCGACCGCGTGATAATGTCCAAGGGACATGCGGGCCCCGCCATGTACGCGGTGCTCGGCGATCTCGGGTATTATCCGCGCGAGTGGATGACCACGCTCAACCGTGGCGGGACCAATCTTCCCTCTCACTGCGACATGAACAAGACGCCGGGCATAGACATGACGGCGGGGTCGCTGGGGCAGGGGCTGTCCGCGGCGGTGGGCATGGCGATAGCCGCCAAGATCGACCGCAATCCCGCGACGATCTACTGTTTCATCGGCGACGGCGAGTCGCAGGAAGGGCAGATCTGGGAGGCGTCCATGCTGGCGGGCGCGAGGAAGCTCGACAATCTCATCGTGCTCCTCGACAGCAACAGGATGCAGCTTGACGGACCCGTCGAGAGCATCAACGGGCTGGAACCCATCGTCGACAAGTGGAAGGCTTTCAATTTCTTCGTGCAGGACATCGACGGGCACGACCTCGAAGCGATATCCGACGCGATAGATGCCGCAAAAGCGCAGCACGACAAGCCGTCGATGATAGTTCTCAGGACCGTCAAAGGCAAGGGCGCGTCCTTCACCGAAGGCGTCGCCAACTGCCACAGTATGCCTCTTCCCGAGGAGGTATGGCGCAAGGAAACGGGGAGGTATGAATGATGACCGACGAAAGAGAAGTCCGGCAGACAATGGCGGCGGGTCTCGTCAGCGCGGCGGCGAAGGACGACAGGATAGTCGTGCTCGACGCGGACCTTATGAGCTGTCACTCCACCAAATGTTTCCTCGAAGCCTATCCCGAGCGGTTCATCAATGTCGGCATCGCCGAGGCGAACCTCATCGGCGTCGCCGCGGGCATGGCGGCGTTCGGCAAGATCCCCTTCGCGTTCAGCTTCGCGCCGTTCGCGACCAGGCGTTGCTACGACCAGATCTTCATCTCGGTGGCGTACAGCAAACTTCCCGTCAAGATCGTCGGCTCCGATCCCGGCGTCATGGCGGAGGCGAACGGCGGCACTCACATGCCTTTCGAGGACATGAGCATCATGCGCGCCATCCCGCACATGGTCTGCTTCGAACCCACCGACGCGACCATGCTCGAAAAGGCGCTCCCCGAGATCATCGACTATCCCGGCGCCGTCTATATCAGAATGTTCCGCAAGAAGGCGGAAAAGATCTATGACGACAGCCTCGAGTTCAAGCTCGGCAAAGCGGTGACCTTGAAAGACGGCGGCGATGTCACGCTCATCGCGTCCGGCATAATGGTCGCCCGCGCGCTTAAAGCGGCGGACGAGCTCAAGGAGGCGGGCATAGACGCGCGCGTCCTGAACATCCACACCTGGAAGCCCATCGACGAGGACGCGATCGTGTCCGCGGCGAAGGACACCGGCGCGATAGTCACCTGCGAGAACCACACCACCGCAGGCGGCCTCGGCAGCGCGGTCGCCGAAGTGGCGGCGGAGAAGTGCCCCGTCCCCATGGAATTCGTGGGCGTCAAGAACAGCTTCGGCGAAGTCGGCAAAGAGGCGTACCTCTCCGAGAAATTCGGGCTCACCGTCTCCGACATCGTCGCGGCGGCGAAGAGGGCGGTCGCGAGAAAGTGACCTTTCCTTAAAAACGCAGCGGGCGCGGCAGTCATGTCGCGCCCTTTGTTTTTGCGGCGGATATATCGCTTGACTATTCGGGGGGCATAGTTTATATTATATGAAAAATAATAGCACGGTGCGGGTCGCGCGCGGGCGAGAGCCCTTGGCCCGCCCCGTGCAAATCTTTTTCATATAAGGAGCGAGCATGAGAAAGAACATCGAAAGGATCCTCGGAGCCGCGAGCATAGTCATCGCCTTCGTACTTACCGTCATACTCCTCGTCACCGTGTTCGGCGGCATCGAGCAGAGCGAGTTCGACAACAACCTCGTCAAGGGGCTGTTCATCACCCTCGCCGTGCTTTACTTCGTCCTTGCCGGCGGGCTGCTCGCCATGCTCTTCGGCGCGAGCGACGCGGTCAAGGAGATCACCCTGAGAAGCGAACAGGGCGGCAGCTGCAAAGCCACTCTCGGCATAATCCGCAAGCTGGTCAAGGAGAGCTTCCGCGATATCCCCGGCGTCAAGACCGGCAAGGTCACCCTCGTCGTCAACGAGTTTGGCGTCAAGCTGCGCGTGTCCGTCAAGATCACCGACCGCGATGTGTTCGAGACCGAGACCTATCTGCGCACCCTGCTCGAAGAGACCTTTGCGGGCGCGCTCGGGTTCAGATTCCACACCATAGAGTTCAGAGTGGTGGAGTTCCGCGCCAAGTTCAAGCCCGACGCCGAGAAGATCGACGCCGAAGTGCGCGAGAAGGTCGAGGCTCACACCCCGAATTACGCGTCCATCCCCGGCGCCGTCGAGCAGAAGGCGCTCGTCGAGAGCGACGAGGAAACGACCGCGGCGGCAGAGGAAGAGACCCTTTCCGCAGAGGCGGACGAGGCGGAGAGCGCGGCGGACGAGACCCCCGCGATCGAGTCCGAGGAGCAGCCTGCGGCGGACGCGGAGGAGGAAGAGATCTCCGAAACGAGCGAAGATACCGCGGCGGAAGACGCCGAGGCGGATAAGGACAAAAGGGAGGATATCGACGCTTACGGCGTCGACGAATGACCGAGATGAAAGAAGTTTATTTGACCAAAGACGGGCTTAAAGAGCTCAAAGCGAGGCTTGATCACCTGCTTACCGTCGAAAGAAGGGAGGTCGCGGAGAAGATCAAGGTCGCCCGCGAGTTCGGCGATCTCAGCGAAAACGCGGAGTACGACGCCGCCAAAGAAGAGCAGAGCTTCATCGAGTCCGAGATCAAGGAGCTCGAGGACAAGATCATGCACGCCGTCATCATAGACAGCGCGGAGCTCGGCAGTCACGAGGTCGCCCTCGGCAGCACCGTCACCATGTACGACGAGAAGTATAAAGAGGAACTCACTTATCGCATCGTCGGCACCACCGAGGCGAACGCCGCCGAAAACCGTATCAGCAACGAGTCGCCTCTCGGCACCGCGCTCATAGGCAGGAAGAAGGGCGACAAGGTCGAAGTCGCCACTCCGAGCGGCGGCGTCATCGTTTACGAGATCAAAGAGATCGCCTGACGGGAGAGATATGAACAACGACGAAAACGGCGTCCGGCAGCAGGATGTCGGCGAGATAAGACAGGTCAGGCTGGACAAGCTTCAGGGCCTCACGGCTCGGGGGAAGAATCCCTTCGAGCTTCTTCGTTACGACCGCACGGCGACCTGCTCGGCGGTCAAGGCTGATTACGACGGCTTCGAAGGCAAAGAAGTCGCTCTGGCGGGCAGGCTCATGTCCAAGCGCGTCATGGGCAAAGCGGCGTTCGGGCATATCGCCGATTTCGACGGCGAGATGCAGATCTACTTCTGCCGCGACGATCTCGGGCAGGAGGAGTACGCCGATGTCAAAAAGCTGGATGTCGGCGACATAATCGGCGTGCGCGGCAAGGTGTTCAAGACCAAGACCGGCGAGATCACCGTCCATGCCGCCGAGGTCACTCTGCTCACCAAATCGCTGCTCCCGCTCCCCGAGAAATTCCACGGGCTGCGCGATCCCGAGCTCAGATACCGTCAGCGTTATGTCGACCTCATCGCCAATCCCGAGGTCAGAGCGCAATTCGTCAAGCGGAGCAAGATCGTCTCCGCCATACGCGAGTTTTTGGAGGGCGAAGGGTTCTACGAAGTCGAGACCCCCGTGCTGCATATGCTGGCGGGCGGCGCCAACGCGCGTCCCTTCATCACCCACCACAACACCCTCGATGTGGACATGTATCTGCGTATCGCGCTCGAACTCCATCTCAAGCGTTGCATAGTCGGCGGTTTCGAGAAGGTGTTCGAGATAGGGCGCGTGTTCCGCAACGAGGGCATGGACCCCCGCCATAACCCCGAATTCACCCTGCTCGAGCTCTATCAGGCTTACGCCGACTGCGGCGACATGATGGACATCACCGAGCGGCTGGTCAAGCATTGCGCCGAAAAGGTCTGCGGCTCGCTCCGCCTTACATACCAGGAGCAGGAGATCGACTTCGGCGGCAACTGGGAGCGCCTTCCCATGAAGGACGCCGTCCTCAAATACACCGGGCTCGACTTCGATTCCACCCCCCTTTCCGAGCTTATCGCCGAGGCGAACAGGCGCGGTAAGGACAGGGGAGTCGCCATCCCCGCCGACGCCACATGGGGCAAAGCCCTCGCCGAAGTGTTCGACGCCTTCGTCGAAGAGCAGCTCCACGGTCCCGTCTTCATCATCGACTATCCCGTCGAGATAAGCCCGCTCGCCAAGAAAAAGAAGGACGACCCCCGCCTCACCGAAAGGTTCGAGCTCTTCGTCCTCGGCCGCGAACTCGCCAACGCCTTCGGCGAACTCAACGATCCCGTCGACCAGCGCGAACGCTTCGCCGCTCAGATGATCGCCCGCCAGCACGGCGACGAGGAAGCCCAGCCCTACGACGAAGACTTCATCACCGCCCTCGAATACGGTATGCCCCCCACCGGCGGCATGGGCATGGGCGTCGATCGCCTCGTAATGTTCCTTACCGACAGCTTTTCGATTAGGGATGTGTTGTTGTTCCCGACCATGAAACCAAGGTAAAACGCCGCTATTTCGCGATCTGCTTTGTCAGCCCCGCCTCACCGACCGCTTATGTACGACAAGTACACGGCGCGCCCGTTGAGGCGGGGCTTTCGCGCATCTCATCGAAATATCGGCGTTTTACTCGTTTCTGATCAGGGGGGGGGAGCGATCTCGCCGCTATTCGGCGAATAACTGCGTCAAAGCCGCCTTGAACTCGCATGACATATGATATGGTGCTTCTTCGGGGTCCCCGCAAACATCGCCGCAGGCGATTTTGCGGGGTAATGCACTCCTGTCTGCTCGGGCAGCTTTTCCTTGTTCTTCATCCGAATATCGGCGTTTTACTCGTTCCTATTTAGGGGGGGGGAGTGGAGTAACCCCGCACCGCCCTTATTCGGGGTGCTCCTATACCCGCACTAAAATTTTTCGAAGACGGAATCACGCGCCGCTCAGCCAAACTTTCACAGGCGGCGAAGCCGCCGCTTGAAAGTCGCGGCGCGCTCTTTGAGTGCCGAGCGCCGATTAAACACTAAGTAGACACGGGCATAGTGCGCGAGCGCCGAATTCCTCGCCCCACGCGGGGATCTCAGCCGGTAGTGCCCGCCGCTTGAA
>DVOE01000084.1 GCA_018713795.1 Candidatus Limadaptatus stercoripullorum | reverse complement strand
ACTCTTTCAATATCGCATTTGTTGGCGACGAGCACGGGCGCGATGTTTTCGGCAAGGCAGTTGACGATGATCTTGTCGGCGAGCAGATAATCGGGCTCGGGCACGGGCGCGAGCGTGATGAGGCACATGTCGATGTTGGCGACATACGGGCGTATGAGCGAATTTTTCCTCGGGAGCACGCGTTCGATGACGAAGACATCGCGGTCGCGCACGACTTCGACCTCGTCGCCGACGAGGATATCGCCGCCCGCTTTGAGTTTGCCGCGCGCAAGGCAATTCACCGCGCCCGTCGCGGTCGCGACTTTGAACCTCGAGGCGACGCCCTTTATCACCCTTCCCGTGAAACTTCTCATTCGCCGTCCTCCCCCGTGTATCTGCGTTTAAGCTGCCCGCACGCTCCTTCGATATCCGAGCCGAGACTGCGCCTCACCGTCGCGGGGAGCCCCTTTTTTGTGAGCAAAGCGGCAAAGCGCGCAGCCGCTGTCAAAGTGGTGGCTTTGAGGGTCGAGCCCTCCACGGCGTTAAGGCGGATGATATTGACATGCGCGGGGAAGCCCCGAAGAAGCGCGGTCAGCCGCTCGGCGTCGGCGGGCGAATCGTTGACGCCCGAGATGAGAGTGTACTCGAATGTCACCCTCCGCCCCGTCTTTTCGAAATAATATCTCGCGGCGGAGACCACTTCGCTTATGGGATAGCGGCGGTTGACCGGCATTATGGCGCTCCGCGCCTCGTCGGTGGTGGCGTGCAGGCTGACGGACAGCGTCATTCTGCTCCCGTCGTCCGCGAGCCTCCGTATGCCGTCCGCCAGCCCCGAGGTGGACAGCGTGACCGACCGCTCGGACAGCCCGAAACCGTCCTCCGCCGTCAGCAGCCTGACAAACTCCCTGACATTGTCATAGTTATCGAGCGGCTCGCCGCTGCCCATGAGCACCACGCCCGAGACCGCGCGCTTTTTTGCCGTGCCGCCGGCGTCGCGGTTTACGGCGACGACTTCGGCGAGCATCTCGGCGGGATCGAGGTCGCGCTTGAAACCTTCCTTCCCCGACGCACAAAACGCGCAGCCCATCTTGCAGCCTATCTGCGTGGACACGCAGACGCTCGCGCCGTAGTCATGCGGGATATAGACGCTTTCTGCAAGGTCGCCGCCGAGAAAACGGAAGAGATATTTCTTGCTGCCGTCCGCGGAGATGCGGACAGTCTCGGTCGTGAGCGGGAGCGCAACAAGATCGTGCGAGAGCGTCTCGCGGAGCGACTTCGGGAGCGAGGTCATCTCGGCGATCTCTCTGCCGTCCAGACAAAACGCCCTTATCTGCCTTGCGGTGTAAGCGGGTGCGGAAGGGGGAAGCAGCGAAGATATCTCGGCTGCCTCAAGCCCGAGCAACGCGCGTTTTTCTTTGTGCTCCGCTCCCCTCGTCATGCCCTGAACCTCGCCACGAAAAATCCGTCCCAAATGCCGTGCGGGAGCACTGTGTATCTCCCGTCGTTGTCAAAAGGTATTGGCATAACTTCGGGTTTAAGTCCGAGTTCATGCTCTATAAACTCCGCGTTTTGCTCATTCTCCTCTTTTGTGAGCGTGCAGGTCGAGTAGACGAGGACCCCGCCGCTTTTGAGATACGACGCGGCGCGCGCGAGCAATTCCCGTTGCAGCTCGGAGAGCGCGGTTATGTCCGAAAGGCTCTTTCTAAGAAGCACATCGGGGTGCCTGCGGTAAGTTCCGAGGCAGCTGCACGGCGCGTCCACGAGCACATGATCGAAAGCTCCTTCGAACTCCGGCACGCGCTGCGTCCCGTCCTGCACGCGCACGGTGATATTGCCCGCGTGCATACGCTTCGCGTACGCGCGTATGAGCTCGGCGCGGTGGGGGTGCAGCTCGCACGCCACGACTTCGGAGGAGGGACAGAGCTCGGAGATATAGACGGCTTTGCCGCCGGGAGCGGCGCAGAGATCCAGGATACGCGTCCCGTTCGTCGGCGCGAGCGCCTGCACGGCAAGCATGCTCGAGGGAGACTGATATGTGATCATACCCTCTTTGAACAGCTCGCGGACTTCGTCCGTCGGACGGAGATACATCCCGCCGACCTCGCTCGGCTGCCGCTCGGTCGCGTGGGCGTCGAGTATGCCGGCGACGGTCTCAGGGGTGCAAAGGAGGCTGTTGACGCGGATATGAACTCCGTCTTCTACGGGCTCAGCGAGGATGAGCGCGGCTTTCTCTTTTCCGAAGCGGTCTTCAAGCAGCTTTATGAAAAATTCGGGTTTGCTGTAATGCACGGCGGCGTACCCCGGCGATCCCGGCGCGGGCAGCGCATATTCCCGCCGCTGCACCTTTCGTAGCACGGCGTTGACAAAACTCCCCGCCTGCCGCTTGCCGAGAAGTCCCGCAGCTTCCACGCATTCGCTGATGACGGCGTAGTCGGGGACATTGTCGATGTCGAGGAGCGCGTACACCCCGACATGGAGCAGCGCGTAGATCACGGGCGCGGGACGCTTTTCGACGAGTTCATGCAGGATATAGTCGTCGCGGACGAACTTTTCGAGCGCACCGAGCAAAAGTCTCTCGGTCATGGCGGGGGTATCCTTTCCCCCGACCCGCCCGGAATAGGCGTCCTTTCTCACGACTTCGTCAAAAAGTCTCGCTGCCTCGGCAAAATACTTCTTCACTCCGCTCTGCTCCCCGCCGCCACGGCATTGCCGCGCAGCCAATCGGTGTCGTTCATAGCGCCCTTGCCCTCGGGCATTATGCGCGTGAGCCTGACGCTGCCGCCGCCGCATCCGACGATGAGCCCGCGTTTTATGTCGGCGGCGATCACTTCTCCCGGTGCGCCCGTCATCTCGCAGCGCTTCGCCGCGAGCACTTTTATGCGCTTGCCGTTAAGGTAAAAATAAGCGGACGGAGAGGGCGTCATGCCCCTGACGAATCTTTCGAGTTCGGTTGCACTCCGCGTGAAGTCCATTCCGCCTTCCGCTTTGGATATGGTGTGGCAGTAGGTGGCAGCCGCGTCGTCCTGCGGCGTAAAGACTGCCTCTCCGCTCTCGACGAGCGCGAGCGCGCGGCAGATGAGTTCGCCGCCCATGACCGCAAGCCTGTCCATGAGCTCGCCCGCCGTCTCGTCTTCGCCTATCCTCGTGCTTTCGGAAAGCAGGATATCGCCCGCGTCCAGCGCTTTGACGGTGCGCATTATCGTGACGCCCGTGACCTCGTCGCCGCCGAGTATCGCCCATTGCACGGGCGAAGCGCCTCTCAGGCGCGGCAGCAGCGAGGCGTGGACATTGAGAACGCCTTTCGGGAAGGCGGAGATGAATTCCTCGGAGAGTATCTGCCCGAACGCCGCCGTCACCGCGATATCCGCGCCGAGCGAGCGGACTTCGCCCAGCCCTTCGCGGGAGACGCTCGCGAACTTGAAAACGGGGATGCCGAGTTCATCCGCCGCGACCGAAGCGGCGGAAGGGCGGGTCTTATGCCCTCTTCCCGCCGGGCGATCGGGATTGGTGACCACGGCGGTCACTTCGTACCGCGCGGCGAGCGCGCGGAGCACGACCGCGGAAAAATCCGGAGTCCCGAGAAAAAGCACTTTCATTCTTCGTCCCTCAGATCTTTGCATTTGGAGGTGTAGAGCACGCCGTCGAGGTGATCCATCTCGTGCTGGAAAGCGCGGGCGGTGAACCCCGAGACCTTGTAGCGGCGCTTTTTGCCGGTGCGGTCGAAGGCGTCCACGGTGACTTTCTCGGCACGGGTGACCGTGCCGTATTTGCCTTTGACCGAAAGGCACCCCTCTATCCCCGTCTGCTCGCCCGAAGAGGAAACGAGCACGGGATCGACGAGTTCGAAGTAGCCATCTTCGGTGTCGACTATGCACACCCGCCGCAGGACGGACACTTGCGGAGCGGCAAGTCCCGCGCCGTCGGCGGCTTTCAGGGTGTCGCGCATGTCGTCAAGAAGCTGCGCGAGCCTGTCGTCGAACGAAGTGACCTCGCGGCATTTCTTGGAGAGTATGGGATCGGGGGATTGAACTATGAGTCGTTTTGCCATGATCATACGAAGCTCTGCGGATCGGTCTCCGCAAAGCAGCTCCCTTTGTTTGGTATATTGGCGTCCGCCAGCGCGTAGATGCGCGGCATGACTTTCGGATATCGTTCGGGCAGGATGCGCGCCAGCACCTGATAGCGCACCAGACCGTTCATGCGGGTGACCGGCGACTTGGACGCGCCGAGATAGACGAACCCGCCCTCTCTTTCGAGCTCCTTGAACCCGCGGTAGACATTCCTTATGCTCTCCACCACGCTCTGTTCCTCGGGAGCGGCGGCGAGCACCCTCACCACGCGGGTGAACGGCGGGAATTTGGTGACAAGGCGGGTGTTGATCTCCTTGCGCCAGAAGCCCTCGTAATCGTAGGTGCGGGCGAAGGCGAACACATAGTGCCGGGGCGCGTAAGTTTGCAGGATGACCCTGCCCTTCTTGTCCGCCCGTCCCGCGCGTCCCGCGACCTGGGTGACGAGCTGGAAAGTGCGTTCGGAGGAGCGGTAGTCGCTGAAATACAGCGCCGCGTCCGCCTCGAGGATGCCGACGAGAGTGACATTGGCAAAATCATGTCCTTTCGCGATCATCTGCGTGCCGACAAGTATATCCGCCCGCCCCGCCGCAAACGCGCCGAGTATGCCGAGATAGCTGTCCTTTCGCGTGGTGGTGTCGTTGTCCATCCTGAGCACGCGGGCGTCGGGGAAGAGAGCTTCGAGCTCCTCCACCACCTTTTCGGTGCCCGTCCTGCCCTGCCTGATGTGCACCGACCCGCACACCGGACATTTGGCGAGCGCGTGGTAGCGTTTGCCGCAGCAATGGCATTTGAGCTCGTTTTCGGTCTTGTGATATGTGAGCGAAATGTCGCAGTTCTCGCACTTCGCGACATATCCGCACTCCTTGCACATGACGAAGGATGCAAAGCCGCGGCGGTTCAAAAAGAGCATTATCTGCTCCTTTCTCTCGAGCGCGCTCTGCATGGCGTCGACGAGCGCGGCGGAGAACAGCGAGCGGTTCCCGGAGCGGAACTCAGCGACCATGTCGACGATCTCCATATCCGGGAGCTTGTGCGCCGACACCCTCTCGGGAAGGCGGAGGAGAGTGAATTCTCCCTCCGTCGCCCTGAGATAGGTCTCCATATCGGGGGTCGCCGAGCCGAGCACGAGCGACGCGCTCGAAAGCCTGCTCCTCTCGAGGGCGACCTCGCGGGTGTTGTAGCGGGGATTGGAGTCGCTGTTGTAACTTTGGTCGTGCTCCTCGTCCATGATTATGACGCCGAGATCGCTTATGGGCGCGAACACGGCGGAACGCGCTCCGAGAGCTATCCTCGCCCTGCCCTCGCGCAGCCGCTTCCATTCGTCGTATCTCTCTGCGGCATTCAGCCCCGAGTGCAGCACCGCCACCTCGTCGCCGAACCTCGCGCGGAATATGCCCAGCATCTGCGGGGTGAGCGAGATCTCGGGGACGAGCATTATGGCGCCCCGTCCCGCGGCGAGCGTGCGGGCGATGACCGAAAGATACACCTCGGTCTTGCCGCTGCCCGTGACTCCGTGCAGAAGATATGCGCCGGGGCGGGACATGACCGCGTCTGCGGCGGCTTGCTGGGCGGGAGTCAGCCTGACGGTAGATGCGTTTCTGCCGAGCGCGGAGCGCGGGCGTTTCTCCTCGTGCACTTCGCTCTCGAGAGCGAGCCCCTTGTCGCGCAGCGCACGCACGGCGGCGGCGCCGAACTTCGACTGCATGACCGAGAGGAACTCCCCGCCTTTTTTTGCGAGATAAGAGAGTGCTTCCGCCTGTTTCGGCGCGCGGGCAAGAGTCTCCGCGCCGGCGTCCGCGCCTTCGGCGGGGGTGAGATATATACGCTTGTATTCGGGGTCTTTTTCCTCGCGGAGCTTGGACGGGACCAGCAGCCGCAGGACATCTATGTAACGCAGGTTGTACGCCTTTCTCATGAACGCCGCAAGCTCGAGCTGCTTTTGGTCCACGGGCGTATCTATATACTCCGCGCGTTTGAGCGAAGGGAATTCCGAAGTCTGTTTTTTGCCGATGAC
>DVOE01000083.1 GCA_018713795.1 Candidatus Limadaptatus stercoripullorum | reverse complement strand
TACTTCAACCCCATCGGCGCGCACAAGAGCGGGCGCATAGGCGAGGATCCCAACGGCATCCCCAACAACCTCATGCCCTATATCACTCAGGTCGCCATCGGCAAGCTGGAGAAGCTCAGGGTGTTCGGCGACGACTACCCCACCCACGACGGCACGGGCGTCAGGGACTATATCCATGTGCTCGATCTGGCGCACGCCCATTCGCAGGCGGTGGCTAAGCTCGCGGAGAACCCCGGGCTCGTGACCTACAACCTCGGCACGGGCACGGGCTACAGCGTGCTCGACATCGTGAAGGCGTTCGAAAAGGCGAGCGGCGTGAAGATCCCCTATGTCATCACCGGCAGGCGCGCGGGCGATATCGCCGAGTGCTACGCCGATCCCTCCCTCGCCGAGAAGGAGATGGGCTTCAAGTGCAAGTACGGTCTCGACGAGATGTGCGAGGACAGCTGGCGCTGGCAGAAGATGAACCCCAACGGATACGACGACTGAGGCAAAAAGGAGCGCGGCGCGCTCCTTTTTTTTGCGCCTCGGCGCCCTCCGCGCCCCGCCTCCGTCAAAAAACCCTCGCGCGCGTGAAAATTGGCTATTGACTTAGTCTCCGAACTATTTTACAATCTAATAGTAAACTATTTAACAAAATAGTTTGTGACAAGGAAAATTATTGAGGAGGGCAAAATATGCCAAACAATGTGTCCATCGACGAGCTTAAAGCAAAGGCGAAAGAGTTGCGTCTGAACATCGCGCAGACGACATTCAATGCCACTTCCGGGCATATCGGCGGATCTCTTTCCAGCACGGATATGCTCATCGCGCTGTACTTCAAGTACCTGAAAGTCGATCCCGCCAACCCCGACTGGGACGAGAGGGACCGCTTCATCATGTCCAAGGGTCACTGCGCGCTTGCGTATGTCCCCTGCCTGGCGATGAGAGGCTTCCTCGAACTTGAAGAGGTCATGAAGAACTTCAACAAGACCGAGTCGGCATACGGTATGCACCCCGACAGCAAGAAGATCAGAGGCTGCGACGCTTCCACCGGTTCGCTCGGACACGGTCTGCCCATGGGCGTCGGCATGGCGCTCGGTCTCAGGCTCAAGAACATCGACAGCAAGGTGGTCGTCATGACCGGCGACGGCGAGTGCCAGGAAGGCTCCAACTGGGAAGCCGCGATGAGCGCCTCCCACTTCGGGCTCAAGAATCTCATCTGGATCATCGACCGCAACCACTTCGAGATCGACGGCAACACCG
This sequence comes from Candidatus Limadaptatus stercoripullorum, assembly GCA_018713795.1. Lineage (GTDB taxonomy): Bacteria > Bacillota > Clostridia > Christensenellales > CAG-917 > Limadaptatus > Limadaptatus stercoripullorum. The sequence continues at coordinate 15,960 of DVOE01000083.1, read as the reverse complement.
AGGATGTCATGTCCCTCGAGCCGCTGGACAAGAAGGTCGAGGCCTTCGGGTTTAAGGTCATCAAGTGCAACGGCAACAAGATGGCGGAAGTCGACGCCGCTCTCGCCGAGGCTTGGAAGACCGAAGGTCCCGTCTGCATCATCTCCGACACGATCAAAGGCTACGGCATTTCCAAGTACGAAGGCAAGGCGATCAGCCACTACGGCTCCTTCGGCGCCGATGAGGCCGAGCTCAAGGTCTACCTCGACGAGATCAAGAACAGAGAGTTTTAAGGAGGAAAACTATGGGAACTGCATGGAATGTCTACGATGCCAATAAAATGTCGTCCGGCACCGCTTACGGCAAGACGCTTGCCGAGCTCGCCGCAAAAGACCCCCGCATCGTCGGTGTGACCGCCGACCTTGCCAAGTCCACCAATATCGGGCTTCTCGGCGAAGCCTTCCCCGACAGGCTGTTCAATGTCGGTATCGCCGAACAGAACCTCTTCGGCGTCGCCGCCGGCCTTGCCAAAGTCGGGTTCATCCCCTTCGCGTCCACCTTCGCCATCTTCGCCTGCCTGAGAGGCGGCGAGCAGGTCAGGACGGACTGCGCCTATCAGAAACTGCCCGTCAAGGTCATCGCCACCCACGGCGGCGTCTCCTTCGGCGCGGCGGGTTCCACCCACCACTGCATCGAGGACTTCGCCATCATGCGCGCCATCCCCAACATGACCGTCGTCATCCCGGCGGACGCGCATGAGACCACCCTCGCCGTCAGGCAGTGCGTCGATATCCCCGGTCCCTTCTATCTCCGCGTCGGCCGCGGCATGGAGCCCCTGCTCCACGAGAGCGAGAACGACAAGTGGTGCAAGGACTTCAAGATCGGCAAGGCGATGCAGCTGCGCGACGGTCACGATGTCACCATCATTGCCTGCGGCGTGCCCACCCGTGACGCGTTCATCGCCGGCGAGATGCTGGAGGAGCAGGGCGTCAGCGCTCAGGTCATCAATATGCACACCCTGAAGCCCATCGACGAGGAAGCCATCGTCGAAGCCGCGGTCAAGACCCGCCGCATAGTCACCGTCGAGGAACACAATGTCATCGGCGGCCTCGGCGACGCCGTCGCGTCCGTGCTCGCTCAGAGCGGCAAGAGATGCATCCTGACCAAGATCGGTATCCCCGACGAGTTCGGCCCCATCGGCAAACCCGAGGATCTCTATGCCATGTACAAGCTCTCGAGCCAGGGCATCATGGAAACGGTTATGGAACTCATGGGCAAGGAGATCGAAGAAGACGATTGGTCCGACGAGGACTGAGGAGGTGTCTATGAAAGCGAGTCCGCAAGATGTCCTGACTGCGAAGATCTACTTCAGCGCGGCTTTCCCCGCCCTGCGCGTGCCCCTCGAAGAGGACGCAAAACAGCGCAAGGCGTTCGAAAAGGTCAATGCCGTGGTGGAGTTCCGCGCGGCGGACGACGAAAATCCCGTGGCGTGCTATATGGTCTTCCTCACCGAGGACCTCGCAGCACTGTCCGCCCACAAGAAACGCTTCAAGGTGTTCCAGGGCGAGTACCCGGGCTATATCGAGATGGAGGACGGCTCCAAGAAAGAGGACCTCAAAGTCGTCAAGATGTACTTCAAGTCCATCCCCAGCCTGCTCGGTGTGTTCAAGGGCAGCTCTCCCGTCGAGATGCTCGGGATAGTCTCCCCTCTCCTCAAGAACATCTTCAACCCCGTCACCATGAAGTTCCTCTTCCTCATGCTGACGCTCACCAAGACCATGCCCTCCTTCACGCCGGGCACGGATCAGCCTTGGGAACAGTATCTCAAGGTCAAACTGTCGCTCTTCCTCATCACCCGCGCCCTCTCCACCGCCAACCGCGAAGGCTGGCCGGAGATCACCGAGTGGACCAAGAAGCAGCCCGACAGGACTTATCAGTTCATCGTCGGTCCCACCCTCGACAAGGACGGCAAAGAGATCTATCCCGCGATCAAGAGCTACTTCCGCGTCAAGCAGGGCAAGACCAAGGCGGGCAACGGCGAGAGGAAATATCCCTTCGTGCTCTTTGACTTCCCCAATCCCGACGGCTGCCTCGCCGTCCTCACGGGAAGGTACGAGTTCGTCGAAGCCGTCGACAAGAAAGCCGTCACCATCTACGGCGCGGCGGACAGCTACGCGGTGTCTTTCAACGACCTGATGACCAAATGCCAGGCGATGCTGGTGCCGCCCCCCAAGCCCGCAAAGAAAAAGTGAGCTTTCAAAAAACAAAAAAAAGCGCGGAGCAGAAGCTCCGCGCTTTTTCTTTTGTCCGGGGAAGGGGCGCTCTCACGCCCCTTCCGCGCATCCTTCTTACTTGAAGAAACGCTCGTACAGTCCGAGGAACGCCTTGCCGTGGCGCGCTTCGTCGCGAGCCATCTCGTGCACGGTGTCGTGGATGGCGTCCAGCCCCTCTTCCTTGGCGCGCTTTGCGAGCTCGAACTTGCCCAGCGTCGCGCCGTTCTCCGCCTCTATCCTCTTCTCGAGGTTGATCTTGGTGGAGGGGGACACGACCTCGCCGAGCAGCTCGGCGAACTTGGCGGCGTGCTCTGCTTCTTCGAGAGCCGCCTTCTCCCAGTAGAGCCCTATCTCGGGATAACCCTCGCGGTGAGCCGCTCTGCTCATCGCAAGATACATGCCGACCTCGGTGCATTCGCCTTCGAAGTTGGCACGCAGACCCGCGATGATATCCTCGGGAGCGCCCTCGGCGACGCCGATGACATGCTCCGCCGCCCAGTTCATGCCGGTCTCCTCGACCTTGACAAACTTAGAAGCGGGCGCCTTGCAGAGGGGGCATTTCTCCGGGGGCTCCGGACCTTCGTGAACATAACCGCAAACAGTGCATCTCCATTTTGCCATAACGATTTCTCCTTTTCCTGAATTGTTTTTGTTTTGTATCTCAGCGGATGTCGCTCCGCCGTCGATCCTCTCGAAGTCCTGCGCGCCGTGCTTGCATATCGGGCAGACGAAGTCCGCCGGCAGCGGCCCGCGGTGCACATAACCGCACACCTTGCACACCCACACTTCTCCCTCTTCCGCCGCGGGCACGGGCTGCGGACGGGGTTTGATGAACCGCTGATAGTAGTCGTAAGTCAGCGCCTCCCCCTCTTCCGCAAGGGTGACGGTGCGCGTCGCGCGCGCCGTGAACATGGTGTGGGTGCCCATGTCCACGCTGCCGTCCACCTCCATCTCGAACCAGCCGAGCGCGCCGTCGGTGGGGACATAGCAGCCGTTCTCCGCCTCGGCGTACGCCGCGCCTTCGAACTTGTCCGCGTCCCTGCCGCTCCTCATGCCGAAGCCCTTGATGGTGTCGAACGAGGTCTTCTCGGACAGCACCGCGACCGCGAATCTCCCGCTCGCCGCGACGAGGTCGTGAGTGAAGTTCTGCTTGTTGACCGTCACCGAAAATCTCTCCGGCGAAGAGGTCTGTTGCATGAGCGTGTTGATCATGCATCCGCTCCTCTTCCCCTCGCTTTCGGCAGACAGGACATACAACCCGTAACTTATCTTAAACAACAAATTCATAGGTTTATCCCCCTGCAATCCGCGCATAAACCGCGGAATATGATATCTGTTTCGTCCACGCGGCACCCGTCGCACTGCTCTTTGACCAGCTGCTCGAAGGCGTCCTCATCCGCGAAGACATCCTCCACTCTGCCGCAGCCCGAGCACACGAAATGGGCGTGACCTCTTGTGGTCTTGTCAAACCGCGCGGGGGCTCCCGGGACATAGATCTCGCGCACCGACCCCTGCTCGACGAGCGCGCGCAGCACCCGGTAGACGGTCCCGAGACTGACGGCGGGGAGCTCCTCCCGCACCCTCTCGTACACCGTCTCGGCGGACGGATGATCGCAGGAGGACAGCACCGCCCTCTCTATGGCGGCTTTCTGCCTGGTGTTTCTCCTCGCGGTCTCCTGCATATGCCCTCCGTCAGGTCGAGATAACGATAATCATTATTATTAAGATAGCACGCATTTTCCCGTCCGTCAAGCTTTTTCGGAAAATTCGGGCGCGCGAATTTTGCGGCGGCACGGATAACGCCGGCGTGGCGCGGCGAGATGACCGGCGGCGCCGCGCCACTCGGGCGGAGCGCGGGAGCGGCGGGACGACCGTGCGGAGCCGGAGGAGAACGGCGGGCGGGAGGAAGCGCGGAAGACAATTCGCCGCTTGCTGTTGTGATAATAAAGAGGGTGTGATATAATATCTCGCAAAGACGGGCGCGCACGCGCCGGGGAAGGGAAAAGCAAAGATGTTCGTAACATTCGAAGGATGCGAAGGGGTGGGGAAATCCACCCAGCTCAAACTGCTGAGAGATTATCTCGAGAGGACGGGGCAGGACGCCGTCTATGTCCGCGAACCCGGCAGTACGGATATCTCCGAGCAGATACGCTCGATCATCCTCGACCCCAAAAACCGCGATATGACCCCCGAAACGGAAGCGCTGCTCTACGCGGCGGCGAGGGCGCAATTGGTGTCCTCGGTCATCCGCCCGGCGCTGGACGCCGGACGGACGGTCATTTGCGACAGGTATATCGACTCCTCCGTCGCCTATCAGGGCTACGCGCGCGGGCTGGGCAGGGAGGCTGTCGAGCGCGTCAACGCATTCGCCATGCGCACCGCCATGCCCGATGTCACCGTGTTCATCGACCTCAGACCCTCGGCGGCGTTCAGGAGCGTCAGCCGCAACGACAGGCTGGAGATGGAGGCGCTCGCCTTCCACGACAAAGTTTACGAAGGTTATCTCGCGCAGGCGGCGGCGTCCGCCGGGCGGTTCGTGCTCGTGAGGCCCGAAAAGGACCGCGCGGACACCCACCGCAAGATAGTCGCCGCGCTGAGAGAAAGGGGCGCGATAAAGTGAAGGCTCCCCTCTTTTACGACGCCGTCATGGGCAGCAGGGCTTTCTCCCTCTTCCTCAAAGACGCCTCCTCCTCGCTCGGACACGCCTACATGGTGGTCTGCCCCGACGACGAAACGGTGGCGGAATTTTTCACGCTCGCGGCGACCACACTCTTTTGCGAGACGGGTTCGGCGTGCCTGGAATGCTCCGCCTGCCGCAGGGTGCTCGCAAACGGGGAGCCCGACATAACCGAGATCTTCCCCGACGGGACGGCGGTCAAGGTCGCGCAGATCAAGGCGATGACGGCGGACGCCTACATAAGTCCGACGGGCTCGCGCAAACTCTATTTCGTCCACCGCGCAGATCTCATGACGGCGGAGGCGCAGAACAAGCTGCTCAAGACCCTCGAAGAGCCGCCCGAGAATGTCACATTCTTTCTCGGGACCGCAAATCAGTCCCGTCTGCTCGACACCGTGAGATCGCGGTGCCGGCCGCTCGTCATCCTGCCTTTCCCGCGGGAGACGGTGTTCGCGGGTCTCAGGGCGCTCGGCGTGGACAAGGACACGGCGGCGGCAGCGGCGTCCTGCTCGGACGGCTGTCTCGGGCTGGCAAAGCAGTTCGCGGATTCTCCCCGTCCCGGGGAGATGTACAGAGAAGCGGCGGCGCTGCTTGCCGGGATGAAACGCAGCCCGGATGTGCTCGCAGCCTCGCGCACTCCTTCGCTCGCGGCGAACGCGGCGGAGTTCCTGCCCCTGCTCGCCACGGCGACGCGGGATGTGCTCACGATAAAGACCGGCGGGAGCGTGCCCGCCGCGCCCGATACGACGGCGCTGCTCAAAGAAGCGGCGGCGACTTTCTCCCTCCGCGCGCTCGCCGTCACGCAAAAACTCATAAACAAAGCCCTCGAAGAGCTGTCCTACCGCGTGGATACCCTGTCAGTGACGGACAATCTGCTCTTCTCCATATTGGAGGTCAAGCATAAATGGCAATCATAGTCGGCATCAAATTCCGCGGGACGGGCAAGATGTACTACTTCGATCCCACGGACATAACCTTTGAAGAACACGATCACGCCATAGTCGAGACCGCGCGCGGGCTGGAGTACGCCGAAGTCGTGCTCGGCAACCGCGAAGTCCCCGACAAGGAAGTCGTGCAGCCCTTAAAACCCGTGGTGCGCAAAGCCACCCCCGAAGACGACGCCAGGGCGGCGAAAAACCTCGCCGACCGCGACGACGCCCTCGCCGTCATCCGCCGCAAAGCGGAGGAGCTGGGGCTGGACATGAAGCCCGTGGACGCCGAGTACACCTTCGACCGCAGCAAACTCATCTTCTACTTCACCGCGGCGGGCAGAGTGGATTTCCGCGAGCTCGTGCGCGCGCTCGCGTCCATATTCAAGGTCAGGATCGAACTCCGCCAGATCTACGAGCGCGACGACGCCAAGATGCGCGGCGCCCTCGCCGCCTGCGGCAGACCCTGCTGCTGCTCCACCCACCTTCCCGATTTCGAGAAGGTGTCCATCAAGATGGCGAAAGTCCAGGGGCTCTCCCTCAACCCACAGAAGATAAGCGGCGTGTGCGGCAGGCTGATGTGCTGCCTGAAATACGAGAACGACTACTACGCCAAGGCGAGCAAGGAGATGCCCAAAGTCGGCGGACGCGTGCGCACCAAGGACGGCGAAGGCGTGGTGGAGTCCAACGACCTTCTGAGAAAGACCTCGCGGGTCAGGATCGCGACCAAGGACGGCAGCTACGATGTCCGCACCTACGAACTCGCGGACATGAAGTTCGGCGCCGACCGCGGCGGAAAACGCGAAGAGGCGGACGAGCCGGGCGATGACGAAGAGTGATCGCAGACAAAACAAAAACGGAGCGCACCGCGCTCCGTTTTTTGTTGCCCTTCGCCGCTCCGCGTCCCCCTTTCGCCCGCGAAAGCGGTCATTCCTTGGCGCGGATGATCTTGACGGGGTTCTCGGCTCTTATCATCCTCTCCTCCGCGCCGTTCTGCGCGCGGGCGCGCTAAATATAGGATTATTATAATCGGGCTTTCGACGGCTGTCAATGTGCGGGCGGGCGGCGCGACTGCGCGCGAATGCGGTTCGAGGCATCGAACTTTTTGCCGCCACGGCGATTTTCGATTGCACCCCTCCCCCGCCCGTGTTACAATTCAATCGCCCGCAAGGACAATACGGTAAAAGGAGAATTGCTATGGCGAGAGTTATCAACGACGAGTGCATCATGTGCGGCGCCTGCGCGTCTGCGTGCCCCGAATCGGCGATATCGGAAGGTGACGGCAAGTATGTCGTCGACGCGTCTGCCTGCATCGACTGCGGCATCTGCGAAGGCGAGTGCCCCATGGGCGCGATTTCCGAGGCGTGACCGAAGACCCAAAAAAAGAGAGAAAATACGGAGAAAGAGCGGCTCGTCCGCTCTTTCGTTTTTTAGGGGGCTCGCCCGCGATTTCCCGCGCGGGTATCGATTTCGTTTGCAATTGACGATAATTGTTATATAATGCTTCGGATGAAACGCTTCACCCACCTCAGCGCCAAGGAACTTTTCAAGATGTTCGCCGTCTTTTTCAAGATCGGCCTGTTTTCCTTCGGCGGCGGCTACGCCATGCTCACCATGATCGAACACGAAGTGGTGGACAAGCGCGCTTGGCTCACGCACGACGAACTCCTGGATGTGTTCGCCATCGCCGAGAGCACCCCGGGCGCCATCTCCATAAATATCGCCACCTTCATCGGCACCAAACGGCAGGGACTGCTCGGCGGCGTACTCACCACGCTCGGCGTGGTGCTGCCCTCCTTCCTCGTCATCCTCGCCCTCTCCTATGTCATCGACATAGTGCGCGAGAATGTGTGGGTGGGCTATCTCTTCCGCGGCATAAGGATAGGCGCGCTGGTGCTCATCGTGCGCGGCGCGGTCAGCTTCGTCAAAAATACCAAGAAAAAGATCATCGCCTTCGTGCTCATGGCGGCGATGTTCCTGCTCGCGCTGTTCACGGAGGTGAGCGTCATCTACCTCATGCTCGGCGCGATCGGCATTTCGATCGTCGAAGTCGTCGTCTCCCACGCCGTGCGCTCAAAGCGCGCCCTCGCGGCGGCGGACAGAGCGGGCGGCGAATATGTCCGCGGCGCGGAGTGCTCCGCCGTGCCCGAAGGCGTCCTCGCCGTGAATATGCCCGATGTGAACGAAAAGGCGAATGCGCCCGCGGAAAGCGAACTGCCCGCAGACGGCGAACACCTCACGGACGCCGGCGGCAAAGAGGACGCGGAGCGTCCCGAGGCGCAGTCCGCAGACGAGAGCGACGGCGAAAGCGATAAGAGCGAGGAGGACAAGGCATGATCTACCTTCAGCTCCTCTGGACATTCTTCAAGATCGGTCTGTTCACCATAGGCGGCGGACACGCCATGATCCCGCTCATCATAAGCGAGGTCTCCGACCGCGGCTGGCTGGATCAGCAGATACTCATCGACTTCATCGGGATCGCGGAGAGCACCCCGGGACCCTTCGCGATCAACATCGCGACCTACACGGGCGTGGAAGTGGCGGGCGTGCTCGGCGCGGTGTGCGCCACCTTCGGCGTGGTGCTGCCCTCGCTCATCATAATCATCATCATCGCCAAATTCTTCTCCCGCTACATGAACCGCCCCGCCGTGCAGGAAGTGTTCGACAGCGTGAGCGGCGCGGTGAGCGGACTGCTGCTTTCGGTGGTCATCACCGTCGGCATACTCGTGCTTTTCAACATGGACGGGCTGTTCGACACGGAGAGTTTCGCCTTCGATCCCATCGCGCTCGGGCTGTTCGCCGCGATGCTGGTCGCGGGTTTCGTCAAGATAAAGGGCAAGCGTATGCCCCCCATCCTCCTCATCGTCATCTCGGCGGGGCTGGGCGTGCTGCTCTACGGTTTCATCCCCGCATGATAATTATCGTTACGGATAAATAAGCATAACGCGCGGTTAAAATCGCGATTTTGAGAAGTTAAAACCCCGTTTCGGCGTTTTTGTCCGCCGAACGGGGTTTTTGTGTGCGCGCCGGCGCGCGCCCGTGCACTTGCTATGCGCGCGGGGGTATGGTATGATTTTTGCCGAGGAGACTTTATGGCAAAAGAGAACAACGCACCCAAAGGGTTCGCCGATATCACCGCAAGCTGCGCGAAAGTGATCGGCTACTTCCATCTGCAAAACAACATCCCGCCCGTAAAACGGCTGTACATCAAAAACACCACCGACGAGGACCGCGACGGCGTGAGGGTGAGGATCTCCTCTTCCCCCGCGTTTTTGCTGCCGCGCGAGATGACGGACATCCATCTGCCCCGCAAGACCACGGCGAAATTGGACGCGGATGTCCAGCTCTCTCCCCTCTTCCTCGTCGGGCTGGACAAGGCGACCGAGGGCGAACTCATCCTCGAAGTCTTTGGCGAGAACGGCGCGCCCGTCGCCGAGCAGCGCTTTCCCGTGCAGCTGCTCCCCTTCAACGCCTGCAACTATATGGACGATCCCGCCTGCCTTGCGGCGTTCGTGAGGAGAACGGCGGAGATCAACAAGCTGGTCAACCTTGCGGAGCGCAAATTGCAGTCCTGGGATCTCACCGCCTGCAAGGGTTACTCGGGCACGAGGAACAATGTCCGCAATTTCTTCGCGGCGTGTTACAGCGTGCTCGCCGATCAGCGTTTCGCGCCCGCGAGCGGCGGCAAGGACGAGGGCACGGTCATACTCTCCGATCACCGCGAGATACTCTCGTCCAAGGTGGCGTCTCCCCTCGAGCTCGCTCTGCTGCTCGCCGCCATGGCGGAAGCCAACGGGCAGAACGCGCTCGTCGCGCTCATAGGCGGGAAGTGGTACGCGGGCTGTTTCCTGGTCGGGGAATGCCTTCCCAATCTCGTCAACGACGACGCCGATCTCATCCGCCGCAAGTCCGAGCGCGGGGTGAGCGACATAAGCCTTGTCATGACCGACGATCTCATGAACGGGGTCTCCTTCGAAAAGGCGGAAAAGAGCGCGCAGGCGTCCCTCAAAAAGGACGCCGCGGTGGACTTCATCGTGGATATCAAGCGCGCGCGCATAATGCATATCTATCCCCTCCCCGAGAGGGTGCGCGGCGAGAACGGCTACGACCTCAGACAGAGCAAGGACTACTACGCGGACGCCGCTCCCCGTCAGCTCAGCGAATACGGCGGGGACATAGTCGGCGAAAAAGAGATCAGCCGCGTCACGCAGTGGGAGCGCCGTCTGCTCGACATGGACATGCGCAACTCGCTGCTCAACTTCAAGGTGTCGAGCACGGCGGTCAAACTGCTCGTCCCCTCCCTCGAAGATTTCGTGGAGAGCGTGGCGGAGATGCGCTCGTTCACCGTGGAGACCAAACCGCGCGAGAATGTGGCGGGGCTGGAGACGCTGACGGGCGGATTTGACCGCACCGCCTTCCTCAAACCTTTCGCGGACTACATACTCTACGAGTACAAGGACAGGCGGGTGCACACCGTCTACGACCTCAGGGAGCACGAGAGCGTGCTGCTCCGTCTGTTCAGAAAGGAGCGTTCCATACGCGAGGAGACGGGCACGCTCACCCTCTATCTCGCCGTCGGCTTCCTCCGCTGGTCGGAGAAGGACATGCCCGAGGACAAGTACGCTCCCCTCTTCCTCTATCCCGCGACCATAACGCGCAAGGGAGTCGCCTCGCCCTCCTACACTCTCGAGATCAACACCGACGACCTCAGGGTGAACAGCACACTGCTCGAGTTCCTCTATCAGGAGTTCGACCTTGATATGCGCGGGCTGGCGACGGTGACGCTGGACTCGCCGCAGGCGGTGCTGTCCGTGCTCAGCCGCATAAAGCGCGAGACCGTGCGGTTCAAGGGCTGGGATGTCATAGGCAATGTCTTCCTCGCGAGCCTCTCTTTTGCCAACTATCTGCTCTGGCACGATGTGCGCTACAAGGCGGACAGGTTCCGCGAGCATCCCATCGTCCGCTCGCTCATCAACAACAGGCTGGAGCTGCCCGAGGGCGCCTTCGACCTCTCCGACCGCAGCAGCGACGAGGCGTATATCGGCGAGGAGAGAATGTTCCTTCCCATCTCGGCGGACTCCTCGCAATATTCCGCGATCTACGACAGTCTTTCCAAGAGTTTCGTGCTGCACGGACCTCCCGGCACGGGCAAGTCGCAGACCATCACCAACATCATCGCCAACAATATCGTGCGCGGGCGGCGGGTGCTCTTCGTCGCGGAGAAGATGGCGGCGCTCGAAGTCGTGCACAAGCGGCTGCAAAACATCGGGCTCGGCGACTTCTGCCTCGAACTGCACTCCAACAAGGCGAACAAGACCACCGTGCTCGGGCATATCATCAACACCCTCTCGCTCGCCGAGACCGTGCCCGAACAGGAACTCGACGAAAAGGCGGCGGAGATCGCCGTCCCCCTCGAAAAGCTCAGTCGAGAGCTCCACGCCATGCACCGCAAGCGCTATCTCGGCTTCTCGCTCTATGAGGCGATACTGAGCTATTTCGAGAACGAGGACGCGCCGGACTGCCTGAATATCGACAGCATATTCTACGAAAAACTCACCGAAAGTTCGCTCGCGGGCTACCTCGACATCCTCACCGAACTCGCCCTCAGGGCAAAGGAGTGTGGCGACATCGAGAAGTCTCCCTTCAAACATATCGGCGGCTTCGAGTACAACGACCGCTGGCGCGCGGACGGCGAGTCCATCCTCGAGATATATCTCATAGAGCTCAAGCACCTGCGCCAATACGCGCGCAATCTGCTGCCGCTGTTCAACATGCGCACCGTCGCGCTCACGAGAGCCAAGATGGACGCGCTCTACAAGATATGCACCCTGCTCGGCGAGGACTGCGTGAGGGAATATTTCGCCCACTGCCGCCTGGTGCCCAACGCCAAGGGGATGCTGGACTCCTTCCGCGAAGCGCACAAGAAGTGGGCGGCGCTTAGCGGCGAATATGCCACCCGTTACGGTGCCTATCCCCTCTCCGTCCCCCTCGAAGAGGTGGAGAGCGCCATGCGCTCGGGAAGTCTCACGCGTGCGGTCAAGAAGTGCGTCCCATCCTCGCTCGAGAAGAAGGATCGCGGGTTCTTCCTCGAATTCCTCGCCAAGTGCGAGCACACCCGCCGTACCCTCGAAAAGAGGCGCGGAGAGCTGGCGGAACTCTTCGCCTGCCCGTCGGCGGGCGAAAAGGAGATCGCGGATCGCGTCGCCGTCATGGAAGAGCTGTTCGCGGCTGCCGAGAACCTCTACGCCGACTTCGACATCAATCTGTTCAACCAAAGCTGCATAGACCTCACCCGTTTCGGACGGCACCGCTATGTCACCTTCTTCATCGCCGCCTACGACAATCTCATGCGCGCTGCGAAGGACTTCGCGGACATTTTCAAGACGGACGGTTTCTACGGCGGGGACGACCTCAGCGCCTGCATCGAGTATGTCACCAATGTCCAGAAGAACATGGACTTCATCCCCAATTGGTGCCGCTATCAGGAGATGGTGGAAAAGTGCAGGAGGAGCGGGTTCGACTTCGTGCTCGAGCCGCTAAGCATGGGCGAGATCTCTGCGGGCGACATTCTCCGCTGCTTCAAGAAGTGCGTCTACTTCAACTTCGTGAGGAGCGAGCTCTATCTCGACGATGTGCTCTGCCAATTCTCGGGGCTCAACCTCGAGGAGGCGGCGAACAAGTTCAAGGCGCTGACCGAGGAGTACGAGAGGCTCACCCGCCTCGAACTCTACCGCAGGCTGGTCGCGGCGCTCCCCCGCCCCGACACCACGGGCGACCACAACCTTGAGCGCGTGCTGCTCATGCGCGCCGAGAAATCCGGCATGAAGGGCACCACCCTTCGCAACCTGTTCGCGCAGATACCCAACATCCTGAGAGCGTGCTGCCCGTGTATGCTCATGAGCCCGACTTCGGTGTCGCAGTTCCTCGACATCGACCTTGACAAGTTCGACCTCGTCATCTTCGACGAGGCGTCGCAGGTGCCCACATGCAAAGCCGTGGGCAGCATAGTGCGCGGCAACAATGTCATCGTCGTCGGCGACCCCAAACAGCTCCCGCCCACCACCTTCTTCAGCTCCGACTTCAAGGACGACGAACACTACGAAGTGGAGGACCTCGAGAGCATCCTCGACGACTGCCTCGCCCTCGGCATGCCCGAAAATCACCTGCTCTGGCACTACCGCTCCAACCATGAGAGCCTCATCGCATTCTCCAACGCCATGTACTACGACAACACCCTGCTCACCTTCCCCTCCCCCGGAGAGCTCAGCAGCAAGGTGTCCTTCGAGTATGTGGACGGCGTGTACGAGCGCGGCGGCAGCAAGTGCAACAAAAAAGAGGGCGACGCGCTGGTCGCGGAGGTGATAAAGCGGCTCAAAGATCCCTCCACCCGCTCGCAGAGCATAGGCGTAGTCACCTTCAACACCGCCCAGCAGAATTATATCGAGACCGCCCTTTCGAAGGCGGTGCATCAGAACGGGCTTGACGCCGTGGCGTACGAGTGCGACGAGCCCCTCTTCGTCAAAAACCTCGAGAGCGTGCAGGGCGACGAGCGCGATGTCATCCTGTTCAGCGTGGGCTACGGTCCCGACGCCACCGGCAAACTCTCGCTCAACTTCGGTCCCATCAACCAGAGCGGCGGCTACAAGCGGCTCAATGTCGCCGTCACCCGCGCGCGCGTCGAAATGAAGGTGTTCAGCGCCATAACGGGCAACATGATCGACCTCAACCGCACGGACAGCAAGGGCGTGGCGGGGCTGAAAGCCTTCCTCGAATACGCCGAGCGCGGCAGGGAGATGCTCGCCATCTCCTCCAAGGACCTCGCCCCCTCGTCGGGCAGCATAGGTCAGCTCGTGGCGGCGGAACTGCGCGACAAGGGCATCATGTGCGACTACGACCTCGGCGTCAGCGATTTCAAGATAGATGTCGCCGTCGTCGATCCCAGGAACAAGGACCGCTATATCCTCGCCGTCATCTGCGACAGCGAGAGCAGCTGCAAGCTCAAGGGCGTCAAGGACCGCGTCGCCATGCAGACCAAGATACTCAAAAAGCTGGGTTGGAACACCTATCAGCTCTGGACGGTCAACTTCTTCAACAACACCCGCCGCGAGATCGCCAAGATCCGCGATGTCATCACCACCCTCACCGAAAAGAAGGTGCTCTCCAAAAAGACGGTGCGCGATATCACCGCCCGCTACCGCACGCCTTACAAGAGCTACTACTGCAAGCCCATGGTCAAAGCGGGCGCGGACTATGTGCTCGACTTCGTCAACGAGGAGAAGATCAAGACGCGCATACGCGACATCATAGAGACCGAATCGCCGATTGAAAGCTCGGTTTTGCTCGATAAACTGCTCGCTGTGTACAATGTGCCCAAAACCGCCAAGCGCGCGGTGGGCGTGCTCACGGGCTATATCGAGGAGTTCGCTTCCCTGCGGCAGGAGATCATGGGCAAGGTGTTCTACGCCGACAAGCCCGTCGAGACCTTCCGTCCCTCGGACACCCGCACCGTGCGCGATCTCACCAAGGTGCACCCCGGCGAGATAGTTGCCGCGGCAAAGTGCGCCGCCGAGACCCGTCTCAATATGCTCCGCTCGGAGGCGGTGAAAGAGATAATCGCGCTGTTCGGCACGGGCAAGAAGACCAAGGCGGTCACCGATTGGATAGAGGCGTGCCTGAACGCCGCCATCGCCGAAAATCAGCTGCTCGTCACCGTGGACGGAGTGCTCTCCGTGTGACGCCGGCGGGAGCTGCGGATCCGGACAAACAAAAAACCGCCGGGCTCTTTGCTGCGCGGCGGTTTTGTTTTTCGTACCGGGGTCTCCCCCGCTCTCCGAGGCGGCGCCCCGGGCTTACTTCCTGACCTCGAAGAACGCCTGAGGATGATTGCAGACGGGGCAGACTTCGGGGGCTTCCTTGCCGATGTGGATATGTCCGCAGTTGCGGCACTTCCAGGCGACGACACCGTCTTCGCGGAAGACCTTGCCTTCCTTGATCGCGGCGGCGAGGCGGAGATATCTCTCCTCGTGCTCCTTCTCGATGGCGGCGACCCCGCGCATACGGGCGGCTATCTCGTGGAAGCCCTCCTCGTCGGCTTCGTCCGCCATCCAGTTGTACATATCCGTCCACTCGGCGTGCTCGCCGGCGGCGGCGTCGATGAGGTTCTCGGTGGTGGTGCCGATGCCGTGGAACTCCTTGAACCACAGCTTGGCGTGTTCTTTCTCGTTGTCGGCGGTCTCGAGGAAGATCGCGGCTATCTGCTCATAGCCCTCCTTCTTCGCCTTGCTCGCGTAGTAGGTGTACTTGTTGCGCGCCTGGCTCTCGCCGGCGAATGCCGCCATAAGATTCTTTTCGGTCTTGCTTCCTTTGAATTCCATATCTTTTCTCTCCTTGTTGGGATACCATGATTATAAATCAGCGGCGGCGGGTTTTCAACCTCGATTTTTCCGCGCGGGGCGCTTTTTCG
The DNA here is from genome assembly GCA_018713795.1 of Candidatus Limadaptatus stercoripullorum. Taxonomy (GTDB): domain Bacteria; phylum Bacillota; class Clostridia; order Christensenellales; family CAG-917; genus Limadaptatus; species Limadaptatus stercoripullorum. Next base: position 639 of record DVOE01000083.1, on the reverse strand, counting down.
AATTATCCGATTTTGTTTGACAAACTCTTCCCGCAATGATATCATTTACGAGCATCTCGGGGGTGTAGCTCAGTTGGTAGAGCGCTTGATTTGCATTCAAGAGGTCCTCGGTTCGAATCCGTGCATCTCCACCACACCCGCAAGGGACGCACCCGCTACGGGGTTGTAGCTCAGTTGGTTAGAGCACGCGCCTGATAAGCGCGAGGTCGATAGTTCGAGTCTATTCAACCCCACCACCATGACGAAAGACACCGCAAGGTGTCTTTTTTCATACGCCGCCGCAGGACGCGCTTGCGCGCCTATGCAGCGGCGCATGAAAAAAACAAGCGCTTGCGCTCGTCACGGCGGTGGGGTTGAATTGCTCGTACGGGTGACCGAGCCCCTTGCGAGCCTGCGGCAGGATAATATCATGCCGCAGGCGAGTATAAGCGCGAGACCACCCGGGATAGAACGGAGAGCAGGGCGAGCAAAACTTATTCGGAGCGTTCCTAGACACGACGGGCACTTTTTCGGAGCGGAGGCGCAACAGGCGCCGACCGGGTGAGTGCCGAGCGGGGCTCACAAAGTACGCAGCCGCGCGCCCACTGTTCGCCCTTCGGGCGGGGCGCATGGCGGCAAGTGGCATAATCTGCCGAGGCA
>DVOE01000082.1 GCA_018713795.1 Candidatus Limadaptatus stercoripullorum | reverse complement strand
GGGCTCCGGCTCCGGCTCGGGCTCCGGCTCGGGGTCGGGTTCGGGCTCCGGCTCGGGATCGTCTGCGGGCACGCGCGTGGCGCGGACATCGAGGTCGTTTATTGTCTCGGTCACGGTCAGTCCGTCGGGCGAGAAGGTGTAGCCTTCGAGCGCGAATGCAACGACCGCGCCTTCTCTAGAGAGGGTGATCGAGAAGACTCCGCTACGGTCGCTCTCGGCGACGGGAGTCCCGTCCGCGAGCACGGTCACGCCGGGGAGAGGTTCGCCGTCGAGAGTTATCCTGCCCGAGAGCGAGAGCGTCGCGGGAACGGACGGAGGAGGATCGTTCGCGCACGCCGTGAGCGCGGCGGCGACCGCCGCAAGCGCGAGAACGAGGCACAAAAACTTTATCGCCCGCGCCCGCTTCATGCCTTATCCTCCTTCGCGGCGGTGAGCACGAGCGTGCGCTCCAAGCCGTACAAACCGCCGTTTACAGAACATATCGTGACGGTAAACTCCTCGTTTTGCGATATTATGTCCGTCAGGTCGAGGTAGAGCGCGGAGGCCTCGAAGGCGTGCGAACTGCCGCCCGCCGTGACCGAAAGCGCATACTTTTCCGCGCCTTCCGCCGCGCTCCACGCGAGATAGATCCCGTCCTCGGAGAGCAGGCAGACTATGTTCGCGGGCGGCAAAAGCGGCGAGGGATGAGAGAATGATAAGACGGCGGGAGACGAGGGAAGGACATATCCGGACGAGTCGGCCGCGGGCAGAGCGGTCACGCTCGCGGTGAAACTTCCGCCCGCGAGCATCCCCGCGAGGGCGAGGGAGGACTCCGCGGTCTCCGCGACGGGGACGCCGTTCAGGGTGACGGCAAAGAGGGTGCCGTCGGGCGCCGAGCCGCCGTCCCAGGAGAGGACGCCGTCCGCGTAGAAGAGGTCCGTCGGGGAGGGAAGGGTGATGAAGAAGTCGAATTCGGCGCTGCCCGTCTCGCCGGTGTCCGCCGTGACCGTGAGGGTGTAGTGCCCTCCGCCGGGGAGAAGGCACGCGATGTCGGCGGTGAGATCGCGGACTTCGAGAGAGGAGCCGCCCGCCGAGAGGATGTAATACGACGCGCCTTCGACAGGCGACCAGCGGGCGACAGCCCCGCCGCCGCTCGTATCGACCTCGACCTTTATCGGATCGGACGCCGCGCGGACGCCCGACGCTCCCGTAAAAAGAGGGATCGTGAACAACACGGCGACCGCAAACAGCACGGCGAGGAACTTTCGGAGGCGCATATCCATCGTTTTAACGATAACCCGCGCGGGGCGGGATGTCAATAATTGTCGAAAATCGTCAAGCGGCGGGGAGCCGTGAGATCGGCGCGTCGCCCCGCCCTCCGGAATTTTGGGGAAAAACGACTTGCCTCACGCGCGCACATATGGTATAATTCTTTTACTTATTAAAATATAAGCAAAACAAAACCCATAAAAACCCGACAACGGCACGACCACAGGAGGAAAAATGGAAGAGGTCAGGCACAGTTACAACGCGACCGACATCCAGGTGCTCGAGGGGCTCGACCCCGTCAGAAAGCGCCCGGGGATGTATATCGGATCGACGGACGCCAGGGGGCTCCATCATCTCGTCACCGAGGTGGTGGACAACTCCATCGACGAGGCGCTCGCGGGCTACTGCACCAAGATATCGGTGGAGATCCTCGCGGACGGTTCGGTGCGCGTCACGGACAACGGCAGGGGCATCCCGGTCGGCATAATAGAGAAGGAAGGCAAGTCCGCGGTGGAAGTGGTGCTCACCAAACTGCACGCGGGCGGCAAGTTCGGCAGCGGCGGCTACAAGATCTCGGGCGGACTGCACGGCGTGGGCGTGTCCTGCGTCAACGCGCTGTCCGAGTGGCTGGTCGCGGAAGTGAGGCAGGGCGGCAAACTTTACCGCATACGCTTCAACCGCGGCGTGGCGGAGAGACCGCTCGCGGTGGTGGGCGACGCGGACACGACGGGCACGACCATCACTTTCTATCCCGACGGCGACATCTTCGAGACGCTGGACTTCAACTACGACACCATGAAATCCCGTCTGCGCGAGCTTGCTTATCTCAACAAGGGTCTCACCATCGAGATCTCGGACGCGCGCGTCGAGCCCGAGCGCCGCGAGGTGTTCTGCTACGAGGGCGGCATAGTCTCCTTCGTCGAGAGCCTGAACAAGAACAAAGAGACCATCTTCGACGATGTCATCTACTTTGACGCGGCGTATGTGGACAGCGAGATAGAGGTGGCGATGCAGTACAACGACGGCTACACCGACACCATCCTCGCGTTCGCCAACAACATCAACACCGAAGAGGGCGGCACCCATCTCGAGGGGTTCAAGTCCGCGCTCGGCAAGGTCATCAACGACTACGGCAAGAAGGCGGGCATACTCAAAGACGCCGACAAGCTGTCCGGCGAAGATGTGCGCGAGGGTCTGACGGCGGTCATATCCGTCAAGCTCGCCGAGCCGCAGTTCGAAGGGCAGACCAAGACCAAACTCGGCAACAGCAGTATGCGCGCGGCGGTGTCCAAGAGCGTGACCGAAGGTTTCGGCACTTATCTCGAGGAGCACCCCCGCGAGGCGAAGGAGCTCATCCTCAAGACCATCACCGCCCAGCGCGCCCGCGAAGCGGCAAGAGCGGCGAGGGAGACGGCGAGGCGCAAGTCCGCCCTCGAATCCACGACCCTTCCCGGCAAACTCGCCGACTGCACGGACAAGGATCCCAAGGCGTGCGAGATCTATCTCGTCGAGGGCGACAGCGCGGGCGGCAGCGCCAAGCAGGGCAGAGACCGTAGGTTCCAGGCGATACTCCCCCTCCGCGGCAAGATCCTGAATGTCGAGAAGGCGAGGCTGCACAAGGTCCTCGAAAACGAGGAGATCAAGGCGATGATCACCGCCTTCGGCTGCGGCATCAACACCGACTACGACGAGTCCAAGCTGCGCTACGACCGCATCATCTGCATGACGGACGCGGATGTGGACGGCAGTCATATCCGCATACTCATGCTGACCTTCTTCTTCAGGTTCATGCGCCCGCTCATCGAGAACGGTCATGTCTACATCGCGCAGCCGCCGCTCTACAAGCTCTCCCGCGGCAAGCAGGAGTGGTACTTCTACGACGACGACGCGCTGAACGCGTTTTACGAGGAGAACGGCAGGAAGGGCTACGATCTGCAGCGCTACGAGGGTCTCGGCGAGATGAACCCCGAGCAGCTCTGGGAGACGACCATGGATCCCAAGAGCCGCACTCTTCTCAAGGTCACGATGGAAGACGCGATATCCGCCGACGAGATGTTCTCGGTGCTCATGGGCGAGCAGCCCGAGCTCAGGCGCGCGTTCATCGAACAGAACGCCAAACTCGTCGAAGATCTCGATGTTTAAGGAGGAGATATGAGCACGATCGGCAAGGATAAAGACAAGGATAAGGAATATCTCGAGCATCTCGCGGACAGCAAGATCATCGGCGTGGAGGTGGAGAGCGAGCTCAAAAAGTCGTTCATCGCCTACGCGATGGCGGTCAATGTCTCCCGCGCGATCCCCGATGTGCGCGACGGCTTGAAGCCCGTGCACAGGCGCATACTTTACGCGATGAGCGAGCTCAGTCTCACTCCCGACAAGCCCTACCGCAAGAGCGCGATGGTGGTCGGCGAAGTGCTGGGCAAATATCATCCCCACGGCGACAGTTCGGTGTACGACGCGATGGTCAGGCTGGCGCAGGACTTCTCCATACGCTGCCCCCTCGTGGACGGTCACGGCAACTTCGGTTCGGTGGACGGCGACCCGCCCGCGGCTTACCGTTATACGGAAGCGAGGCTGTCCAAGATAGCCCTCGAGATGATCCGCGATATCGACAAGCGCACGGTGGATTTCTATCCCAACTTCGACGACACCCGCGAACAGCCGGTGGTGCTGCCGAGCAGGTTCCCCAACCTCTTGGTCAACGGCTCGGACGGCATAGCGGTGGGCATGGCGACTTCCATCCCGCCCCACAACCTCGGCGAAGTCATCGACGCGGTCATCGCGCTCATCCGCGATCCCTCGCTCGAAGTGGACGACCTCATGGAGTATATCCCCGCGCCCGACTATCCGACGGCGGGCCTGGTGCTCGGCAGAGCGGCGATCAGGCAGGCGTACCGCACGGGCAAGGGCGGAGCGGTCATCCGTTCGCGCACGGAGATAGAGGAGCTCCCCGGCGGCAAGAGCCGCATAATCGTCACCGAGATCCCCTATCATGTCAACAAGGCGCGCCTCATCGAGAACATAGCCGACCAGGTCAAGGACAAGAAGATAGAGGGCATTTCGGACATAAGCGAAGAGACCGACCGCACGGGTATGCGCATAGTCATCGATGTCAAGAAGGACTACAACCCGCAGGTCGTGCTCAACACGCTGTTCAAGCAGACGAGCATGCAGATCAACAACTCCATCATCCTGCTCGCGCTCGTGGACGGCGTGCCCCGTATCCTCAACCTCAAACAGATCCTCGAATACTACATCGCGCACCAGGAGGATGTCATCGTCCGCCGCACCCGCTTCGACCTCGAAAAGGCGGAGGAGAGGGCGCATATCCTCGAAGGGCTGTCCATAGCGCTCGCCAACATCGACGAAGTGGTCGAACTGCTCAAAAAGAGCGCGGACAGGCAAGACGCCATAGACAAATTGACGGGGCGTTTCCTGCTCAGCGAGAAACAGGCCGTCGCCATCCTCGAGATGCGCTTGCAGCGCCTCACAGGGCTCGAGGTGGAGAAGATAAACGAAGAGCTCGATCAGAAACACAAGGAGATCGCCGAGTACAAGCGTATCCTCGCCTCCGAGGACGCCGTCAAGGAGATCATCGTGAACGAGCTTGGCGAGATCAAGGCGAACTACGCGACCCCCCGCAGGTCGGAGCTCAGCTACGATTACTCCGAGATCAACATCGCCGACCTCATC
>DVOE01000081.1 GCA_018713795.1 Candidatus Limadaptatus stercoripullorum | reverse complement strand
TCGCCCGCCTCGGTCTCGTCGGTGAGCGAGAAGGTCGCGCTGCGCGCCGCGACGAGCACGGGCAGAGCGACGGGCTGCGTAGTCTTGTAGCACCTCTCCGCGTCCGTCAGCATCTCCGCTTCCTCCCGCCTTACGGCGACGGCGCGAACTTCGATGACCGCGGAGAGCGTGAGTTCGTCGCCCGCGGCGACATCCGCTTCGAGCACGGTCACCCACGCCTGGACGCTGTCCGTGGCGCGTATATCGCCCTCCACGCGGAGAGAAAAGTCGGCGTTGTAATCCGCGCCGGCGGGTCTGCCTTCCCTGTCGGTGTAGACGAGGCGGAAGTTCACCCTGCCCGCCACTTCCGCGAAACCGTCTCCCGCTTCCGCCGAGACCGTCTTTCCGTCCGCGGCGAGCGTGAGCACGCGCGCGACGGACGCGGCGTCCATTCCGGGAGGGGAAAACTCCACCGCCCGTTCGACGGGGGGAGCAAAGACGAGGTTGCTGAAACTTGCTTTCCGGTAACTGAACATATCTGCCTCCACACGGAAGCATATGCGCCCGCCCGTCCGCTTATTCCGGGACGCACCCCGCTTTTTCCGCCGCCCGGGGAGAGGGTTGAGCTCCCCGCTCCGCGGCAATAATACGCATATGCGCGACTCGGGAAAGAGCATACTCGAAACAAAAGACGGCGTGCGCAGGCTGAAAGGCGTGCCGCTGCTCGTCCGCATAGACTCCGGCAGAGGAAAGACCACCGTCGTGAGAGGCAGAGTGGACGGAGTGTTCCCCGCCGTGTTCACACTCAGGCTGGACAACGGGGAGATCAGGAGCTTCTCTTATTCGGATGTGCACACGCGCGGGGTGATGTTCCTGCCACCGGATGACGATAAGACATGAAAAGACCCCGCTCCCCGCGGGGTCATTCGCTCAATTCTTTTTCTTTCTTCCGCCCTTGGGCTCATAGGGAGGCGGCACTGCGCGCTCCTTTCTGATGGGCGACTCCTTGACGGGATCGTCCGCGCTCCCGCCCTCTTCCGCCGCTAGAGCCGCCGCCCTCGCCGCGCGCTTTTTCGCCGCCGAGAGCGAGAGGAGCACCACCGCCGTCAGGATGAGCACGCCTATCGCGCACCACACGGGGATCATGTAAGGATGCTCGGCGTAGGAGCGGCTGTCCACGAGGAAACTGCCCGTGATCTTGTAAGGCACGCTCGAGCCGCCTTCGGAGTTGAGTCTGACATACGCGGTGACCGTGTGCTCGCCGAAGGAGTCGGGACGGTAGTCGAACACTTCGCCGCTGCCGGCGTATCTTCCGTCCACATACCAGCTCACATCCGCGACATCGAAGTCCTCGATGGAGGTGATCGTGAGGCTGACTCCGCTGCGGTAGCAGACCGCCTCGGACGGCACCTTGCCGCTGCCGTCGGCGTAGCCCTCGGAGGACACGAAGTCGGCGGGCACTATATGCGCTTCGCTGCCGAACCACTGCCCGTAGGCCACCGAAAAGCTCATCTCGGCAGAGAAAGTCTCGCCGCCCTCGCCCGCTATCTCGGCTTTTATCTTGAAAATGCCCGTCTCTTCAAACAGGAAGGTCAGTTTCTCGCCCCTTCCTATCTCGCGGCGGCTGCCCGCGACCGCGGTCAGATCCTCGCCGTCCTTTTCGAACTCCTCGACCGTCCAGACTATGTTCGCGTACTCGGCGGGATCGGCGTCCCAATAGGGGCGGAGCTTCGCCGTGAGCGTCACTTCGGACTTGCCCTGCCCGAACTGTTCGCGCACCGTCTGCACGGTGAGCGCGTTCTCGTCGCTCGCGGAGAGCACGCTGCCCTTGCCCGCCGTGCCCGAGATCTCTATGCCCGTCACGGGCAGATAGGATCCGCCGAGCTCCGAGGTGTCCAGCGTCATGGCGGCGTAGATGTCGAGGACGGGTACCTCCGCGCCGTCCGGGGAAGACACGCTTCCGTCGCCCGCGGATATGAGCGCGCGCGAAAGCACGGTCGCCCGCGGCATCTGCGCGCCCGCAGACAGCGCACGAGTCTCGGCGTTCAGCATGAGCACCGCGCTGCCGGCGGAGACCAGCCCCGCCGCCATGCTCGTGCCCGTGGTGTAATGATCGCCCGACCAAATGCTCTCGCCGGGAGCCGCGATATCGTATGCGGGTCCGTAGTTCGAACCCGAATAAAACCCGCCGTCCACGCCGTAAGACATGACGCCGACGACCTCTTCGTACGCCGCGGGATAGTAGAGCGTGTCCGCGCTGTCCGCGCCGTCGTTGCCCGCCGCGGCGACTATTATCGCCTTCTCGCTCGCCGCCGAGATCGCCGCCTTCAGCCGCTCGGCGTTCTCGCCCGTCTCCCAGGCGGAAACATACTTCGGCGCCGAGCTTATGGACAGATTGATGACATCCGCGCCTATCTCGATCGCGTGCTCCACAGCCTCTGCGACCGCTTTGACCGAGAACTTGTTGGTCCCCGTCTCGGCTGCCTTGACGGGGTATATCTTGATATGCTCGAAGAGCCCCGCCGCCTGAACGGTGAGCGCGATCGAGCCCGCCACTTTGGTGCCGTGAAGATCGGACGCGTACTCTCCCGAGCCCGCCTCGTCCTGCCAATTATCCTGCTTCTTCGCCTCTTCGGGATCCATGCCCTCTTCCGCGACGCCGTACGCATCGTAGCCGAGGAAGCGGCCTCCTTCGTCCAGCACGAGCGCCGCTCTCCAATCCACCCATGAGGTGTCGAGGTCGAGCCCCGTGTCTATGACGGCGATGACGATGTCCTCCGCGCCGCTCTGAGCCGCGCTCGCCGCGAGCCTCGCGCCCTCGGTGCGCACCGCTCCGTTTTCCCTGAGATCGAGATACTCGTGGGCGTAGTACCACGGCTCCGTCCCCTCCGCCTGCGCGCTGCCGACGGGCAAAAGCAGACAGGCGAACAGGCAGACGAGCAGCAGAGCCGCTGCCGCCGCGGACAGCTTGCCGAACGCGCGCGCCCTCACGCCCTCTCCTCCCCGAGGAGCAGACCCTCCGAGAAGGCGAGCCTCTTCATGCTCTCCTCTTTTCCGAGCACCACCGCCATCTCCATCGCACCGCCGGGGGTGGAGGGCTGACCGGTCAGCGCGACGCGCATGGCGAACATGACCTGTCCGCTCTTCATGCCCGCCTGTTCGGCGGCGGCGGTTATCGCCGCGCGTATGCCCTCTTCCGTCCAATCGGAAAGGGGCTCAAGCGCCGATATCGACACTTTAACTGCCTTTTTCGCCACTTCAAGGTCGACTTTCATCTTTTTGTGCTCGTACATGCCGAGGTCGTACTCCCCGAACGAATCGAGGAACGCTATCTTTTCGGGGATATCGCCGAGCACATCCGCGCGCGTCTGCATGAGGCGCGCTATCTCGCGGATATCGTACTTCTCCGCCCGCACTCCGCGGCGGATATACGGCTCCGCGACCGCGAGGAACTCCTCCTCGGTCATCGCTTTCAGATACTCGCCGTTGAGCCAGCGCATCTTGGCTTCGTCGAAGATGGAGCTGCTCACCGACACGCCGTCCGGGGTGAACTCCGCGATCATCTCGTCCATGGTCATCTTCTCCGCGCCCGACTTGGGGCACCAGCCGAGCAGCGCGACATAGTTGACTATCGCCTGCGGCAGGAAGCCCTTCGCCACGAAATCCTCGAAGTTGGCGTCGCCGTAGCGCTTTGAGAGCTTGCGGGTGGCGTCCTTCATTATGGCGGGAAGGTGCATATAGTTCGGGCGCTCCCACCCGAACGCGTCGTAGATGAGGTTGTACTTGGGAGTGGACGAGAGATATTCCGCCCCGCGTATGACATGGGTTATGCCCATGAGATGATCGTCCACGACATTGGCGAAGTTGTAGGTCGGCATACCGTCGGATTTGAGCAGGATGCCGTCCTCGATGTCGTCCGTGGATACGGAGATGTCGCCGTAGACCATGTCGGTGTAGGAGGACACCACGCCGAAGGGCACCTTCTGCCTGATGACGAACTTTTCGCCCGCCGCCGCGCGCGCTTTCGCCTCCGCGAGCGGGATGTCGCGGCACTTCCTGTCGTAGGTGTGGACCTTGCCGTCCCCGAGACTTTCGAGGCGCTCCTTCGTGCAGAAGCAGTAGTACGCGCCGCCGCGCTCGACGAGTTCCTCGGCGTACTTCTTGTAGATGTCCGCGCGCTTGCTTTGGATGTAGGGTCCGACGCCGCCGTCGCGGTCGGGTCCCTCGTCGTAATCCAAGCCCGCCGCGGCGAGAGTGCGGTAGACCATCTCCTCCGCTCCTTCCACCGTGCGTTCGCGGTCGGTGTCCTCTATCCTGAGGATGAACTTTCCGCCGCTGTGGCGTGCGAAAAGATAGGCGTAAAGCCCCGTGCGCAGGTTGCCTATGTGCATAAAGCCCGTGGGCGATGGCGCGAACCTCGTGCGTACCGTCTGAGACATGATTCCTCCGTCAGTTCATGAGTCCGTGCTCCTCGAAGGAGAAGCAGTCCTCGTCCGTGAAAATGTAATGGTCGAGCAGGGGCACTTCTATGCTCGCGAGCACGAAAGCCAGCCTGCGCGTGATGTCGACATCGTCCTGAGAGGGGCGGGGGCTGCCGCTCGGATGATTGTGAGCGAGCACAAGCCCGCTCGCCTTGGTGCGGAGCGCGAAGTCCACGATCTTTCTCGCGGACACGGCGACGGCGTCCCCTTCGCCCTCTTCGAGACACTCGAACCTGATCAGCCGCTCGCGGGCGTCGAACGCCGCGACGCACAGCCTCTCGGCGGGCAGACCGAACATTTGGCTCATGATATGCCGCTTGACCTCTCCCCTGCCGCTCACGCGCTTACCGCGCTTTTCGGTGTCGGCGACATAGCGGCGGAAGATATCCGGCATGGCGCTCAGAAAGAGCGCGGCGTTGCGGGTCATCCCCGGCACCTCTGCGAGCCTTTCGGCGTCGGCGTTCAGCACTCCCGAAAACCCTCCGAAGGTGTCGATGAGCGTGTGCGCGATCTCGTTCGTGTTGCGCATGGGCACGAAATGAAAGAGGACATACTCGAGTATCTCGTGGTCGCCGAGCGACCCGAGCCCGCCCTTCTCTATCCTCTCGCGCATACGGTTGCGGTGTCCGTCGTGTGCACCCA
>DVOE01000080.1 GCA_018713795.1 Candidatus Limadaptatus stercoripullorum | reverse complement strand
CCGCCCGCGCCGCCGCTGCGGTAGGTGTCGATCTTGAGGTCGCCCTCGTTTATGTTCACCTCGACATCCTTCGCCTCGGGGAGCACCGCCACCGTCACCGTCGAGGTGTGTATGCGCCCCTGCGATTCGGTCTCGGGCACCCGCTGGACGCGGTGCACGCCGCTCTCGAATTTCAGCCGCCCGAAAGCGCCCTTCCCCGTCACCATGAACACCAGCTCCTTCGCGCCGCCGAGCTCGGTGTAGTTCATGTTTATCTCCTCCACCTTCCAGCGATTGCGGTCGGCGTAGTGACGGTACATCTTCATGAGCTCGGTGCCGAACAGCGCAGCCTCGTCGCCGCCTGCGCCCGCCCGTATCTCGATGATGACATTGTTGTCGTCGTCGGGGTCGCGCGGCAGCAGCGCTATCCTCACCGCCTCGGCGTCCTCGTCCAAGGTGTGACGGAGAGCGTCCGCCTCTTCGCGGAGCAGCTGCTTCATCTCGGGGTCGGTCTCGGTGAGCGCGAGCGCGCCGCACTCCTCGAGTTCGGCGGCGTGCGCCGTGTAGGCGTCGTAGCACCCGACCACGGGTTCGAGCTCGGAATGCTCCTTTGAAAAGGCGCGGAACTTCTCCTGATCCGCAATGACCGCGGGATCGGAGAGCAGTTCGCCGAGTTCGCCGTAACGGCACTTTATCTTGTCAAGACGCGCTTTCAACGCCTCACTCAGTTTCATTGCACCTTCCTCGCGACGACTATCCGCCGCTTGCCGCTCATGTCGCTGAGCGTCTCGACGCGCATGGCGGGGAACATAGCCGCCACGCTCTCCGCCTGACCGTCGCCCACTTCGAGGAGCAGGACGCCGTCCTCCGTGAGATATCCCTCCGCCTCCGCCGCTATCCTGCGGTAGAAGTCCAGTCCGTCCGCGCCGCCGTCGAGAGCGGTGCGCGGCTCGAAGGATATGCGTTTGCCGAGCCCGTCTATGTCCGCGCTCGGGATGTAAGGCGGATTGGACACGATGATGTCGAACTTCTCTCCCCGGACGGGAGCGAACAGATCGCCGGTCAGCACTCTGACCTCGGCGCCCGCCGTCTCCGCGTTTTTGGCGGCGAGCTTCGCCGCGCCTTCCGATATGTCCGTCGCGGTGACTTCCGCGCCGCTGCCCAGAGCCGCCGCCACGGCTATAGCGCCGCTCCCGGTGCAGAGATCGAGCAGTCTCGGCGAAGTCTTCTGCTTTGCCAGCGCGATCGCCTGCTCGGCAAGCTCTTCGGTCTCGGGACGAGGGATGAGCACCTCGGGCGAGACCTCGAGGCGTATGCCGTAAAACTCCGCGTAGCCGAGAGCATAGGCGAGCGGCTGCCCGTCCTTCATCTTCTCGGCAATAGCCGCCGCCGCGTCGAACTGCTCGCGGGAGAGCGCCTTCAGCGTGCCGAGTGAGCTGCGCGGGGCGCCCGTCGCTTCGACGAGCATCCAGTCTATGTCGCTCTCATCGGCGTCGGGAGCCGTCTTCGCGAGATAGTCGCGCGCCTTTTTGACGGGCACTTCGCAGACGAACTTGGTCTCGGGGAGAGAGGGATCGGCGTCCATCGCCATGACGGTGGTGAACGCCTTTATGCTCACCTCGAGCATATCGTCGGTCGGCTGTTTGACGGTGAGTTTCTGAAGCAGCATCCCCGGCGCGCGCAGCACCCTGAAAAACAGGTTGTCCGACTTCGCGAGCAGGCGGAGAGCCTCGTAGGCTATGCCCGCGACCACGGGCAGGAACAGCAATTTGACGCCGAGTTTGATGAGCGCGTTCAAGACCTGCGAGTCCGTCGTCCAGCCCACCGCGTCCAGCATCCAGTTGACGAGCGCGAACACGATTATGCTCACCACGATGACGATGAACATGAAGGTCGTCCCGCAGCGGCTGTGCGCCGACGGGCAGCCCCTCGCGTTCTCCACCGTGAGCTCCAACCCGCGTTCGTAGCAGTTGATGACCTTGTGCTCCGCTCCGTGGTACATGAACACGCGGCGGATATCCTTCATCAGGGTGACGGACAGGATGTACGCCACGAAGATGACCAGCATTATCGCCGCTTCGGTGAGGCTGTAAAGCGCGGGATGATAGAAGGCGCCCGGGATCTCGAAGATGAGCCCGGCAAGGAAGTTCGGGAGGAAGACGAAGAGCGCTATGGCGAGCGCGAGCCCCAGCACCAGCGAGACGGCGGTCAGCATCTTCATGGGATCGACGCTGAGCTTCGCCGCCGCCTTCTTTTCACGGTCGGTGGGCTCGGCAAAGTCGCCGTAGACCTCCGCCGAACGCATGAGTATGCCCATGCCGAGCATGAGCTGTGAGACCAGGTTCACCACCCCGCGCACGAAAGGAAGCCTGAAAAAGACGCTCCTTTCGGACAGCGGGCGCAGCCTCTTGGACTCCACGGTGATCGAGCCGGTCTCCGTGCGCACGGCGGTCGCCACCGTGGTCGCGCTCTTCATCATGACCCCTTCGAGCACCGCCTGTCCGCCTATGGTCGTGCGCCTGACCGCGCAGCCTCCTGCGGAGCGTACGCAAACGCGGGCGGAGCCCTCTCCGCCCTCGGGACGACTGCTCTCCTCCGGGATGTCCGCGGGGGAGACCGCCTCGTCCGCGCTTTCGCTCAAGACCTTTTTGTCTTTCTCTTCCATGCGCATCTTCCGCCGATGATGTCCGCGCGCCGGCGGGCGCTCACGCCCTCGCGCGCGCGCTTAATGAAACAGACTGCCGCGGGGCAGTCTGCTTCCGGTCGTCAATCGAGATTGTATCTCTTCTTGAATTTGTCCACGCGACCGCCGGTGTCCACAAGCTTCTGCTTACCGGTGAAGTAGGGGTGGCACTTGGAGCAGATCTCGACCTTGATGACATCGGTCTTCTTGGTCGTGCCCGTCAGAAAAGTGTGCCCGCAAGCGCACTGGACCGTCGCGGTGTGATAATCCGGATGGATACCTTCCTTCATTGCTGACTCCTTATGACTTATTTTTGCCCCCACACGCGCCGGTATGTCGCGCGTATATGACACAAAGTTTCTTTATTATATCCGCGCCCGCCGCCGCTGTCAAGCGATTTGACGGGCAGCGCCTCACTCCTCCGCGCCGTCCCTTAGCAGCGAAAGCAGCCGCGCCCTCTCCGCCGCCATGACCGGCGAAGCGGGATCGCGCGCGCCGCGAGGGATGGTTATCTCCCCTCTCCCCGCCACCTCCGCGGGGGAGCCCGAAAGCACCGTCCAGAAGTCCGCCGCGTACATACACTCGTCGGGGTCGTGCGTGACATAGATAACCGTGCGCGGCGATTCGCCAAGCAGCCCCGCGAGCGCGTCCAGCAGCCTGAATTTGAGCCCGATGTCGAGAGCGCGGAAGGGCTCGTCCATGAGCAGGACGGGCGCGGGGAAGAGAAAGGCTCTCGCCACCGAAACGCGCTGTGCCTGCCCGCCCGAAAGTTCGCGGGGGAGCTTAGCCGCTTCGCTCCCGATCTCCAATTTTTCAAGCATCAGGGTTATGCGCCGCTTTCTCTCCGCCTTGTCCCTGACTATGCCTTTAAGCACCAGATCAAGGTTTTTATACACGCTTAATTGCGGTATCAACCTGTCTTTTTGGAAAATGTAGGACACGCCGCCCTCCGGGAGGGTCATCTCGCCGGTGTACGGCGTGAGCCCCGCGACGGCGTTTAGAAGCGTGGTCTTGCCCACCCCCGATCCGCCGAGCAGCACGCTCACGGCGTTCGCCGGGAAAACCATGTCGAAGCCGTCGAACACCCGCCTTCCCGGGAACTCGACGCCGAGTCCTCTGATCTCTATCCCGCCGTTCATGTCCGCCTCCTTGTCGCAGATCTCGCGAGCGCGACTACTCCTTCGAGCGCCAGCGAAAACACTATCGCGACCAGCGTCCACGCGAACAGCTCGGTCACTTCGAAGATCTGGCTCGCCTGCTTTATCTCGCTGCCTATGCTGCCCGCAACGGAGGTGAGTATCTCGGCGGCGACGACGACTTTGAGCGTCAGCGACAGCGCCGCCCCGCCGCTCGCGAGCAGGCTGTCCGCCGCCGCGGGGAGATAGAGGTGGGTCACGATGTCCGCCCTGTGCACGCGGTAGACCTTTGCCATCTCCGCGAGCTCGGGGTCCACCCCTGCGAGGGCGGCGTAGAGCTCGGCATACAGCAACGGGAACGCGATGAGAAACCCCACCGCCACCGCAAGCATCCTGCCCGGCATGAACGCGTAGAGCACCAGGATGACCGCCACGGTTGGCGCCGCCCGCAAAAAGCCCACGATGGGCGCGAGCGTCTTGTGCACCGGCTTCCACAGCGCGGCGAGCACTGCGAGCACCGCCGCCGCGGCGAGCGATATCATAAAGCATATCAGGGTGCGCAGCAGGCTCATGCCCACCGCGCGCCAAAATCCCTCGGACGCGCCGAGGGTGAAGAAGCTCTCAAGCACTTCTCCCGGCATGGGCAGCACGAGAGGATTGCCTTTGATCGCCGCCGCCGTCGCCCATACGGCAAGTATTATGCCGAGCGCAAGGACGGGATAGAATATGTTGCCCGCGACGCGCTTAAGCGTGGAAGCGGCGATCGGAAGTTTGTTTTTCATGCGAACAGCGTGACCTTGTCCCACTCGGCGGCAGTCCCGCCCGCCTTGGGCATGACCGCGGAAAGGAAGGCGAGGATCTCCTTCTTGTCCGCCTCACCCAGCGGCTCGGCGTCTATCGCGCAGCGGGAAATGCTTGGCGCGGGGAACGCCGCCGACTCGTAGAGATTTGCCTTCATGAACGCGCCGACTTCGGAGGGATTGGAATTCACCCACTCCTTGCTCGCGGCGAGCGCGTCGAACAGCGCGGAAATGAACTCCGCGTCCGCGGCGAGCGAAGTCCTGACGAACAGCCCCGCCTGCGGATAGGTCTCCTCATCCGTCGCGTCCTTCCACGCCGCCTGCATGTCCAGCTCGGCGTTCAGCTTCAGCGCATTCTTGAAAGTGGTGGCGGCGGGCTCGCCCACGACGGCAAAGTCCACCTTGTCGTTCTCGAGCAGCGCTTTCGCCGCGGGACCGTCCGCGACATACTGCACGGCGACCTGGTTTTCGCCCGGCGTCTTATCCGCGACTATCTCGAGCCCCATGGAGCGCATGACATACTCGAACACCAGCCCCGGCGTCGCGCCCTGCCCTATGCAGGCGACCTTGCTGCCCGCGATGTCCGCCTTCTCGATCGCGCCGCCGTCCTCGGTGCTGCCGACCATGAACAGACTGCCGTTGACCGCGACGGAGATGAGGCGGTAATCCGCACCCTGACGGATGAGGTTCGCGCCCGCGTTGACGGGCATGATGACGACATCCGCCTTACCGCCGCTCATTTCGGCTGCGATGAGGGAGGGCGAGACCACCTCGTAAGTCATCGCGTGACCCGCGAGGGTCGCGTTGTCCGTCTTGAGGCGGGCTATGGCGAGTGCGGGCGTCCCTTCGGGAGCCGCGACGCGCAGCGCGTCCGGCGTCTCGTCCTTGGGATCGCACGCCGCAAAACCCACGGCGAGAGCGGCGATGAGCGCCGCCGCGATCACGAGCATAAGTGCTGCTTTGAAAACTTTTTTCATATCTTCCTCCGCGCCTGAGGCGCCGATCTTGTTCCGTTCCGTTCGACCGCATCACGCGCAAACCGCGCGTTAAACGATCATATTTTTGTTTTTAACTCTGTTTTCGGTCACTCGACCTCAAACGAAGTCATCGCCGATTTGACGGTGAGCGAAGGGAATTTCCCGAGCCTTCCCGTCAGCGCGGACACCCTTTCGGTCGCGCCTTCGACGATGAGCGCGATGGCGTTGCCCTCTTTTCTCGGCACGCCCATGCGCCCTATTATTATGTCCGCAAAGTCGCTCAGCACGCTCTGCATCTCAAGGACGGCGTCCTTACCGCCCGTGACCACGATGCCCACAACACCTATTCTTTTCATCTTTCCTCCTCTGCCGTCATATGCCGGTCCGGCATAGCAACAAAAAACGCCGCCCATAAGGACGGCGCGTAAAGCACTTTTGTCTGCCTGTATCGTCGTCTTGCACTCCGACCGCTCGGGTCATCGTATGGGAACGGTTTGATTATATCATCCCGGGCGGCGTTGTCAAGCGTTCGGGAGCTCCCCGCGCGTCAGAACGCGAAGGGGAATATCTCCGCGGCGAGCTCGTTCACACGCGTCTTCCACGCCTCGATCTCCTCGGGAGCGGCGTCGCGCGCGGGGATCCCGAGCGCGACCAGATCTTCAAGCGGCTCCTTGATCTTTCCGACCAGATACTTGGCGGCCTCGGTGATGGTCTTATGCGCCTCGTCGACGAAGTCCTCGTCCGCGAATTCGGGCGTCTCGCGGGCTGCCGACTCTATGACCCTTTCCGCCTCCGCGACGACTTCCGCGTACCACTCGTTCGCCTCTGCCGTACCCGGCGATATCGTGCCCCCGGGCGCGGCGGGCAGCCCCGCGGACTCCACGCCGAGACCATTTATCAGCCTGTCTATCGCCTCTCCGAGCCGCGAGAAGCGGGTGCCCGTGAGCGCGGCGTTCCCGCGCGCGTACGCCGTCTTGAAGGACTCCAGCCACAGATCCGCCGCGACGATGGAGAATGCGTTGTAGTGTTCCGCGAGCGCCGCCTCTATCATGGCGTCGTCTTCGAGGTCGTCCGCGTTCATCTCGTAGGCGTAACGCAGGATGTCGAGGAGGGATGAGACGAGGATGAGATCGGAAAGCGAATCGGCGTCCGCCGCCGTCTCGTAGTCCTTGAGCTGCTGTTCGAGTTTTTGCCCAAAAGCGCCGTTCTTCTCCGCCTCGAGGAGCAGATCGCCGAGCAGCACGAAGGAGTACTCGACGGGCAGTTTCTCCTCCCCTTCCGCCGCCGCAGCCACATCGAGGAGCAGCTTCGCAAAGCGGTGAGTGAGTTCGCCGTCCGCGCCGCGCTCGTCCAAAAGCCCGAGGACGGCGCCCGAGACCATATCCGTGACATACGCTATCCTGTTCACCGCGATATGCGCGTCGGAGAGCAGCCCCGTCACCGCTCCGAGCTCGGAAGTCGTTATATCCAGCCGCCCGAAGGCGTCTTCGAGTCCGGTTATCGCGCTCATGAGCTGCGCGCTCGTTTCGGGGGTGAATCTCGCGCCGAGTTCTCCGAGCTCGTGGGCGAGCGCGGTGAGATAGATCTCGGCGTCCTGCACGGAAATGTCGCGGAGCTGTCCGCCCGAAAGCGCGTCCGCGATGATCTCGATGCCGCCGAGAGCGTCGCCGCTCCCGAAAGCGTAGACGCCCTCGTACATTACGGCGGCGAGCGCCCTTATGCCCTCTTCCGCCTCGAGCACGCTCTCGCGGAGCCCCGTCGCGCGGTCGTATGCGGAAAGTATCTCCGCGATGTCTTCCCGCGCTCTTTCGATGGCGGGTCGCTGTTGCCCGCTCGCCGCGCCGTGAGCCGCGCTAAGGCGATCCGAGATGTTCTCGAATACGCTCTTCCCGCCCTCTCCCGCGAGATCGGCGAGCAGTATGAACACCGTCTCTTCGGCGTCCGCCGATGTGAATCCGACGGCGGAGAGCGCGGACACGATAGCCTGAAGCCCCACCTCTCCGCGCAGCAGCTCGCGAGCTTCGTCCGTCGCCGTGTAGTCCGCGAGCGCCCTGAGCTTGGGAGTGGACACGGCGGAGGCGGCGAGCAGTTCGCCCGCGCGGGTCAGCCATTCGGAGGCAACGATGTAGCCCACGGGATCGACGAGTTTCGCCGCTTCGGCGTCGGTCAGTCCCGCGCTCCAGCCCTCACCCGCGGCGGCTATCGCGCCGCTCGTGAGATCGGCGGCGGCGGCAGCTCTCTTTTCGGCGTCGGTGGGACCCGCAGGCTGCTCCTTTTTGACGCAGGCGCAAAGCACCGTCGCCGCGAGCACGAAGGTCATGACGAGCGCGAGCACCGTCAAAAAGATCTTTTTCGCGTTTTTACCCGTTTTTGTCACGGTCATACGCTTCTCCTCATGTCGTAATGCCGCCGGAACCCGAAGACGAGC
>DVOE01000079.1 GCA_018713795.1 Candidatus Limadaptatus stercoripullorum | reverse complement strand
TTTTCCAGCTTGGTCACTTCACGCAGCTGCTTCATCTTGATCGCGCGCTCTTTCTTGGTCGTCATGAGCTTCATGATCGGCTTTTGGATGATCGGGATGAGCGCCATGTACGAGTACGCCGCGATGGCGATCGCCGCGAGCAGATGAGGCGCGAGCGCCTTGGCGAGCCAGATGGCGGTGGGGCCGTCCGCGCCGCCGACGATACCTATGGACGCCGCTTCCTTCCCCGTGAAACCGAAGCACACCGCGAGGAAGAACGCCACATAGATGCCGAACTGCGCCGCCGCGCCGAGCAGCAGCGATTTGGGGTTGGACAGCATGGGCTCGAAGTCGGTCATTGCGCCGACGCCGAGGAAGATGAGGCAGGGATAGACGCTGGTCTTGACGCCTATATACAGGACATCGATCAGCCCGCCCTCCTGCAGCACCTGCGTGTAGTTGACCTTCTCCACCGTCCACCACTCGGGATGGAAGAGCGGCGTGGAAGTGATGCCGTCCACGGGCAGGTTGCTTATCAGCATGCCGAACGCGATGCCGACCAGGAGCAGCGGTTCGAACTTGCATTTGATCGCGAGGAAGAGGAATACGCAGGCTATTATGATCATCACCGCGTTGCCCCAGGTGAAGTTCGCAAAGCCTGTCGACTCCCACAGAAATTCAAAGGTTTGACCCCAATCCATAGCTGCCCTCTCAACCGATCTCGAACAGCGCGTCG
Organism: Candidatus Limadaptatus stercoripullorum; assembly: GCA_018713795.1. Taxonomy (GTDB): domain Bacteria; phylum Bacillota; class Clostridia; order Christensenellales; family CAG-917; genus Limadaptatus; species Limadaptatus stercoripullorum. The sequence continues at coordinate 8,614 of DVOE01000079.1, read as the reverse complement.
CCGGTGTTGACCGTGCCGCCCTTCTGCACGAACACCGCTTTCAGCGTGCCCGCCGCGGGAGCAACGATCTCGTTCTCCATCTTCATCGCTTCGAGTATGATGACCACATCGCCCGCCTTGACGGTCTGACCCGCCTGGAAACGGACTTCGTTGATGTTGCCGGGCATGGGCGCCTTGACCACGCCTTCGCCTGCGGGGACGGCGGCGGGAGCGGCTGCCGGAGCGGGCGCGGCGGGCGCCGCTGCGGGAGCTGCCGGAGCGGGAGCGGCTGCGGGAGCCGCCGCGGGAAGCGCCGCATCGTACTCCGAACGGACGATCGCCTCGCCCTGTTCGACTTCGACTTCGTATATTCTGCCGTTGAGCGTAACTTTGTAGATCATGATCAATTCTCCTTTTCCTTCTCGTCCCCTGCGGGTCCGTCTTCCAGCCTCTTTATGCTCTTGAACCTGAGCGTATTGAGCGGGACGCCGAGCGTGTCGGCGACTATCGCCATTATCATCGCGGCGTCGCGGTCCTCGGTCTTGACGAGCACGAGTTCGCCGCAGCTGCCGGGAGCGGGCTCCGCGTCGGCGGGAGCCGCCTCCTCTTCCGCCGCCTTCTTCTTGCGCTTCAGCCACGGCATCTTCGCGGCGAGCGCGGGCGACTTGTCCATGATGAGCCCCATGAGCATGATGATGCCCATGAGGATGGCGAGCACCGCAAACACGATGAGTATGCCGACGGCGGAGACTATCAGCGCGTCGACGATCGAGATATCACCGTTCGAAATTCCCATATGCACCTCCGTTATTCGACGGGCGCGATGGTGTAGCGCACCTTCTTCTCTTCCTTCGCCTTGCGCGCGGCGAAATACTTCTCGGCGACCTGCGGGAAGAGGACATAATCGAGCACATCCTCATCGTTCTTCGCGATGCCTTTGAGCTCTTCTTTGGTCTTGTCGAACACGGGCTCCAGAGTGTCGGCGTAGCGGCCTTCGATGGGCTTCTCGTCGCCGAGCGCGAGCTTCATGACCTCGGGGGAGATCTCGCCGGGCGCCTTGCCGTACTCGCCGCGGCAGTAAGCCTTGACTTCCTTGGAGATGTTCTTGTATCTCTCGCCGGCGAGCACATTGGAGGTCGCCTGCACGCCCACCATCTGGCTCATGGGAGTGACGAGGGGCGGATAACCGAGATCGGCGCGGACCTTGGGGGTCTCCTCGAGCACGGCTTCGAACTTGTCCATGGCGTTCTGCGCCTTGAGCTGCGCCACAAGGTTGGAGAGCATACCGCCCGGGACCTTGTAGTTGAGCGCGTCGGTGTCGGTGGCGAGCATCTTGGCGTCCAGCTTGCCGGAAGCGAGATACTCGTCGCGAACGGGCTTGAAGAAGTCGTTGACCTCTTTGAGGACGGCGGCGTCCAGCCCCGTCTCGTAGCCGAGCTGTCCGAGCGCGAAATTCAGCGTCTCGGTGGCGGGCTGAGAGCTGCCGCCGCTGAAACAGGAAGTGGCGGTGTCGATGACATCCGCACCCGCTTCGGCGGCTTTGAGATAGGTCATGAACGCGAGCCCGGTCGTGCAGTGAGTGTGAACGACGACGGGGAGCTTGACGCTCTTCTTGATCGCGGACACGAGGTCGTACGCCTCGGCGGGACTCATGACGCCCGCCATATCCTTGACGCATATGGTGGAGACGCCCATGTTCTCCATGTCCTTGGCGAGCTTGGCGAACGCCTTGAGGGTGTGCACGGGCGACTGGGTGTAGCTGATGGTGCCGGACACCTGCGCGCCGCGCTTCAACGCCTCATCGGTGGCGACTTCGATGTTGCGAAGATCGTTGAGCGCGTCGAATATACGGATGATGTCGATGCCGTTTTCGACGGACTTGGCGACGAACTTGCGCACTATCTCGTCGGGATAATGCCTGTAACCGAGCAGGTTCTGCCCGCGGAGGAGCATCTGCAGCTTGCTGTTGGGCATCGCCGCGCGGATCTTCCTCAGCCTCTCCCACGGATCCTCGTCGAGATAGCGCAGGCAGCAGTCAAACACCGCACCGCCCCAGCACTCGACGCTGTAGTAGCCCGCTTTGTCCATCACGGGGAGGATATCCGCGAACTTTTCATAGGGAAGACGGGTCGCGATGAGCGACTGGTTTGCATCCCTGAGCACTGTTTCAGTAAAACCTATCTTCATGGTTCCCTCCGAAATATTTCGCCCGCAGAGCGGGGTTTTCGCTTAGTTTTTGGCGGCATTTTCCGCCGCTTCGACATCCGTGAGCGGGAGCAGAGACACCTCGAAAGTCCCGTCCGCGTTTATGTCTATCACCGTCCCGCCGCGCTGCGTGCGGCATTTGGCTGTCGGGATCTGCCCCAGCCAGCTCACATACGCGAGGTAATCTATGCTCATGCCGTAGGTCATCCTCATGCCGCGGTAGGTGATGCTGAGCGTGTTGAGGTGGTCGTGCCCCACAAAGAAGCCCTTGCAGCTCCCGAGGCGTTCCATCCTCTCCACGAAATTGCCCTTTTTCTTCTTGGCGTGCCCGAAGTAGTTGTCCTTCTCGCCCACGAACCCGAGATGATAGGTCGCCGCGGGATCGCCGCGGTAGCACTTCTCCCAGCCCTCTTTGAATTCGGCGGGCGGGATGTGGAAGAAGGCGAGCGACGGCAGCGTCTTTCCCTCCGGGGATTCTCTTTTCACCACCCTCTCGTACCAATCCAGCTGGTCGTCGTGGATGACATCGAACCCGCTGAAAAAGCCCTTGCCTTCGTAGCTGTTGCTGTCTATCATCATGAGCAGCATGACGGGCTCCCCGCCTGCGTTCTCGAGCACCATATAGTGGTTGCCCACGCCCGTAAGCTCGGGCTCGCCCTTCGCAAAGAAGCAGTTCGGGCAGCTCTCGTACCAGTCCGCCAGCCTGTCCTTCTTGTAAAAGGCGATGGGCTCCTCGTCGTGGTTGCCGAACACGCAGGTCCACGGCACTCCGAGCTCCTCCATGACGGCGGACACCTTCTTGGTCGCCTTGAGGTTGTTCGAAGTCCCCGAGAACATGAACATGGGATAGACCATGTCCCCCGTGATGACCACGAGATCCGCCTTCGCGGCTCTCACGATCTTGCGGACTGCGTCGAGCGCGAGCCTGTCCTTCTTGCGGCTGAGGAGCCCTCCGCCGACATGCAGGTCGGTAAGCTGCAGCACTCTGAAGGGTCTCCCCTCCGCCATCTTTATCTCGGTGCGGTCTCCGCCCCGGGCGAATTCGGCTTTCATTCCTTATCCTCGTCCTCGCCTGCGGTCTCCGGCTCCTCCGCGGCATCCTCGGCGATCTCCTCGGGCTCGGGGATATCGCCTGCCTCGGCGTCCTTATCCTTTTCCGAGAGCCCTTCGTCTTCGCCGAAGATATCTTCCGCGTCTTCGGAAAGTTCCTCCGCGGCGTCCTCCGCGGGCTCCCCTTCCTCGTCCGCGCTCACGGGCAAATACCCGCCGGGATCGCTCGCGCCGTAGAGCTCGTGCACGAGAGCGGTGCGCTCCGCCTCTTCCTCTTCGGTGAGGACGGTGCCGTTCTTGCGCGCTTCAATGAAGTAGCGCACGCGCGTGAGCTTCTTGTTGGTGATCCTGAACTTGAAGGATGCGAACAGCGCGATGGAGATGAACACCACGATCGAAAGACCCATGAGCAGACGGATGGCAAGCAGGACTTCCTCGGTCTGCGGGATATATTTGGTGGGATCGCCGCTCTCGTTGGAGACATAGCCCATGGGATCGAGTATCCAGCCGATGAGACCCACGCCGACCGCGCCCGCGATCTTGCGCGCGAGGGTCATCATGCCGCTGTACGAGCCCGTGGAACGCTCGCCCGTCGCCATCTGCCCCACATCCACGGTGTCGGGGAAGATTATCCAGGGCATCATCTGCGCGCCGCCGAAGCCGAGACCCATGAGGAACGCGACGATGGGGATGACCCAGGTGGGCGTCCAGGAGGGATCCATAACGCAGAGCAGTATGCCCGCGACGATATATGCGGGAAGCCCCATGCGGAAGGCGAACTGCTTGCTCTTCTTGTCCATGACATAGCGCGCGAGCGGGAACATTATGACCGCCGCCACCATGAGAGGCGCGATGATGAACAGCGAGGACATCTCCTTGTCGAAGAGGGTCGTGCCGTGCCACACATCCGTCGCGTAGTAAACCGCGAGCGCGGAGATCATGTCAAGGCAGATGAACGCCGACACATACATGACGATGTGCCAGCGGTAAGAACGGTTCTTATAGGGTTCGACATAGTTCTTGACGAACTGTTTGCCGTTGAATTGTTCTTTGGGGGTGGTGGGCTTGATGCGCTCTTTGACGAACAGCCCGCAGATGATGAGCCCGCCGCCGAACAGCACGCCGAACACGATGGAGATCGCGAGCCAGAATTCGGTCGAAGAAAGATTGGGAACAAAAAGATAACCCGTCTCGGACGCCCACGCTTCGATGAACAGCAGGGGCAGCACATAGGCAAGTCCGCTCGCCGCCGCGTTGAACACCAATTTTACGGTGTTGGCGTTGTTGCGTTCCTTGAATGACGGCGAAATGTCGCTCGACATCGAACAGTACGGCACCATGGTTATGGTGGAGAAGGTGTTCCAAAGGATATACATGACGACGATATACGCCGTGAATCCGCCGACCGTGACGCCCCAATCGCGCACGGGCAGGAACATGAGGAACATCCCGATGATGAGCAGGATGCCGCCGAAGAACATATACGGCTTTCTCCTGCCCCACTTGCCGCGGGTGTTGTCGCTGATGAATCCCATGACGGGATCGGTGATGGCGTCCCAGAACTTCGCGACCAACATGATCGTCGACGCCACGCCGATGGCGATCCCGTTGTTGGTCATGTACTTCATCATGACGCACGACATCAGCGCGACGCCGCCGCCATCCATGAATGCGCCGCACCCGTAAGCGAGTTTTTCCTTTACGGGCACATAGTCGGGCGAGTTGCGATAGGACAGATCCTTCGCCGGCTTGCTCCCGGCACCTGCATCTTTTGACATGTGTTTCTCCCTTGTGCCACGGTGGCACAGACCACGGGTATGATAACACACGCGCAGGCGGGCAGGCAATACAAATAGCCACTTTGGCGGGAAAATTTAACGCCGCCGGGCGTAAACGGCAGGGCAAGCAGCGCGTCGTTATGCTGCGTGACCGCCCACCCCATCGTCCCGAGGAAAGTCGGAACAAGGGCTGCCATGACGATCACATATATGCGCTTGAAACGGGCGCAGACCTTGTCCCGCCATGCGGTGTCATAAACGCGTCGCTCTTGTTTTTAGTCATAAACCCGCCTTTATATGTGCATATATGGCGTTAAACCTCGGTTTTTAACACATACTCCGAATTTTATTCCTCTTCGGTGAGTTCCGCCGGCGGCACCTCGTCGTCCTTTGTTGCGAGCTGCTCGGAAGAAGCTTGAAGCGGGGCGTCCGCCGAGGGCACGCCGGGCGGATAGTAGCTGCCGTCCGCGGCATGATAGCCGCCCGCTGCGTCGTAGTAACCGCCGTACGCGTCGGAGCCTAAGGGGAGATATGCGCCGTAGCCCATGGCTTGCCGCCGTTTGAGCGCTGCCGCCGCCGCGGCATCCTCGGGGCTGTCGTAGAGGTCATCTTCCTTCATGACCAGCATGATCACTCCCGCGATGAGCCCCGCAAGCAACAGGACCGCGACACCCCATTTCCGGATCGTCCCGATGTCGCGGACGGCTCCGAGCTTTTTGATCGCCGAGATGCCCACGACGAGGGCGGGTATGCCGAGGATGGGTATGATGCACCTGAGTATCATCCCGATGATGATGAGCACTTTTGCTGCGGTTTTCATTTCTGTTTCTCCCCAAAACAAGACCGCCCTTCCCCCGCTCGGTGCGGAGGAAAGGCGGACATTCGCGCTTTTGCCGAGTTACTTCTCGCCGTTCGCGGGCGGTGCGGCGGGCGGATAGTAGTTGCCGTACGGATCATAATAGCCGCCCGCGGCGTCGTAGTAACCGCCGAAGCCGTCGTGATAGCCGCCGTACGCGTCATAGCCCGCAGGGGGATATGCGCCGTAACCCATAGCTTGCTGTTGTTTGAGCGCTGCCGCCGCCGCGGCTTCCTCGGGGCTGTCGTAGAGATCGTCTTCCTTCATGACCAGCATGATTATGCCGGAGATCAGGTTGACGAACAGCAGGACGACTATGCCCCAGTTGTGGATGGACTTGATGTCCTTGCACTCGTTGAGTTTCTTGTTGGCTATGATCCCGAGCACCAGCGGATATATCATGTAGAACCCGAAGATCATGCTCAGGATGTTGAACACTTTTGCCGCAGTTTTCATCTTCTCTCCGAAGCGACTTCAAAAGGGATCGCTTCCCCTCCCCTCACCGCACTCGCGTGCGGGTCATCACTTATCCTCGCTCGCGTCGGGCTTGTGCACGGGAGCGGGCGCGGGAGCCGCAGGCTGCGCGGGACGAGCCGCGGAAGGCGCCGCGGAACGGATCTGTCCGGGCATGGGCTGCGCGGTGCGGACTACGGTAGGAGCGCCGGGCTGAACGGGACGCGCCGCAGGTGCGGGTGCCGGAGCGCCGGGCTGTGCGGGACGAGCCCCCGGAGCGGGAGCGCCGGGCTGCACCGGACGAGCCGCGGGAGCGCCGTAGGGTGCCTGGGGCGGATACGCGGGTGCCGCGGGACGGGGCGCGGGCGCGCCGTAAGGAGCGGCCTGCGGGGGATACGCGGGCGCAGGAGCGCCGGGCTGCACGGGACGAGGCGCGGGCGCGCCGTAGGGTGCCTGAGGCGGATACGCCGGAGCCGCGGGACGGGGCGCGGGCGCGCCGTAAGGAGCAGCCTGCGGAGGATACGCGGGCGCCGCGGGCATGGGAGCCGGAGCGCCGTAGGGCGCCGGCGCGGGATATGCGGGAGCCGGAGCCTTCTTGCTCGCGGGGGCTCCCTGCTTCTTCGCGGCCGACATAGCGCTCGCGCTGCCGGCAATGCCGATCACGCCGATGAGTATGCCGCCGAGTCCCATGAAGAAGAATGCAACGCCTTCGTAGATCGAGCCCACGGGCGCGTCGACATACACTCTCGACGAATAGTAGCCCGACTTCACCGTGAGGGTGTCGCCCTCGGCGGGCGCCCACGCCATCTCGATCGCGCCGAGAATGAACAGCGCGAAGCCGAGGAGCAGCACGACTACGAAGATGCCGAGCTTGAATGCGTTCTGTTTGCTTTCCATATATGACCTCCCCTTTGCAAACTCCCTTTTCGGGAGCGATCATTTCACTTTTGCCCCGCCGCTCTGCGGGGATGTCCTCCGCCGGCGCTCAGCCTTCGGGAGGATAATAGGTGCCGTCCGGGGCGTAGTAGCCGCCGGCGGTGTCGTAATAGCCGCCGTAACCGTCGTAGTAGCCGCCGTATGCGTCATACCAACCCGCCGCCGCGCTCTCCTCCTGCTCGAGCGGAGCATATGCCGGCTGCTCGGGAACAGCGGGCTGCACGGGGGCAACGGGCTGTGCAGGTCTCGCGGACTGCGCAGGTCTTGCCGGCTGTGCGGGAGCGGCGGACGCCGCAGGCGCCGCTTTGGGTTGCTCCGTCACGGCGGGAACCGCTTTCTCTTCTTTCGCGGGGCGCTTCCGGACAAAACCCATCAGGATGGCGGCAAGGCTCCCCGTAATAATGATGATGGAAACGGCAAGGATCGAGTATCGGAAAACGGCGTTCGCCGAATATCTGAGTCCCGGCAGCTCGAAGTCACCCGAGCATATCGCCAAGATCAACGCAACAAGCAAACGCCCGGCGTTGACAAAGACGCCGGACAGCGTCTCGCCGGTGATATTCCCGAGCTTCTTTTCTCTTCTGCCGCCCGTAAGAAAGACAAGCGCGAGGATGTTCGCGAAGAGTCCGAATATGCCGATCGGCAGCGGTGCCGTCATGAAAAATTCGCTGCCCATGGCGATCGAGATCGCTTCGAGGTCGGACTGCGTCGATGCTTCGAATTCGTAATATTCCAGGGCATACGGCGCCGCCAGCGCCAGCACGCCGAGTATGATGATGACGATGTAGACAAGTATACTTGTCACCGAACTTACGATCCTCATAGTCACTCCCCTGCCGGGTACATTGTCGCGGCGCGCCCGCACCGCACCCGGCCACTCGACCGCCGTAGCATCATTATAGCGCACATGTGTATCAATTTTTGATAATGACGAAAAAATATTTTTACATTTTATAAAATTTATCCCCGCAGTCGCAAAACCCGCACTCCGCCGCCGCCGAACCCGCGCGAGAGTCTATCATCACGCCTCCGGCGGTGTTTGGGCGTATATTTTCCGTTACGCTCAATGTTCCGAGAACGCGCGGGTCGCTCCCCTGCCGGCTACATAAAAATCCGAAGGACACCGACTTTGCGGTGTCCTTCGGATTTTGGTGGAGTGTTAGTAACGTAAATCGAATTTTCAAAAATACAATACTTAATCATTAAATAAATGCTTTTGCATTTTTCGGGACATTCTAAAAAATGACGATATATCGAATATATTTCAGTATCTTTATATGCTATTGGCTTCAAATCATTGTCAGCATTTAAGATTTGACCGTCATAATACGAAAGCAATATTGGAGAGTGTGTTACT
>DVOE01000078.1 GCA_018713795.1 Candidatus Limadaptatus stercoripullorum | reverse complement strand
ACTTGCCAATATATATACTATTGCCTGCGTTCCGCCAGAGCAAAATCATCCGAAAATCTCTTGCTCTGAGGTGCGAGCAGTTCCGCGCCAACCGATTTTTGGCTGAGCAAGGAAGTCGGCGAAGCTAATACCCAACCGTATTAGCAAGGCGAATGACGCGGTTCAGGCGGAAATCGGCGGCGCTGAACCCGGTTCGTATTATTCCTGTCTGGCATTATGCCGGACCGGAATAATACAAGCCCTGTCCGGCATGTGGTCGGGAGCGGGAAAGGGATAAAAGATCCCGCGGAGCGGAATGACGAAGGCGCGCGTTTGAGGAACGAAAGCGGAGACGGCGGGCGGGCGAAAGCCGCAAAAAGCTACTTTAACAATGACATATCGCCGATATAAACGGGCGTTTTGGGCGAAATGACCGAGATGTCCAAATCTCCGTCGACGGGCAGGGCGTCGCCGTCCACATTGAACACGGCGGGCTGCTCCGGAGTCACGGTGAGGCGCTCGGCGGAGACGAAGACGAGGTTTTTGCCGACGACTTCTTTTCCGAAGCCGACGAAAAACGCGCGGAAGAAGGGGAAGAAGATCTTGGCGCGAGTAAGGAGAGAATCCTTTCCCGGGCTCCTTATCAGGAGCAGGTGGATGTTGCTCCCGTCCTCTTTGTAAAGGCGGTTGAACCGAAAGCCGAAACAGCGCGCGGAGTCTATTGCCATGATGAGGGTGAATCTGCCCGAGAAGTCCCTGCCGTCCGCCGTGATCTTTGCGGGGATGTCATAGACCCTGTACTCGCGGAGGATGTTCAGGACATAGGCGAGCACGCCAAGCTTTTTCTTTTTGGCGGGGGATGCCGTGTAACCGAGCGGGGTGAATGTGCCCGCCGCCGCAACATATCCGAACAGCCGCCCGGAGAGAGAAGCGAGCTTGCGCACGGGGACGAATTCCGCGCCCTTTCCCCGCTTTGACTTGGCGCACTCGTTGAAGGTGCCGGCTCCGTAGTAGATGAGCGGCGCGCCGGCGGCGGCGCAGATGTTCAGCGCGCGCGAAAAAGTGCCGTCCCCGCCCGCCGCGACCACGAGATCGAACCCCTCCGCGCTCCAGTCGTCGCCCTCGTCCTTTATGCGGACGGTCTCGGTCTCGTACGCGCCCGAGAACCTCGCCCTGAGGGAGGACTCGTCGACGCGGCAGGAGCCGCCGCTAAGGTCGTTGATGACGATGAGGCAGCGTTTCATAGGCTTTGATTATACCCGCCCTTCCCGAGGCTTACAAGCGGCGGGAAGGCATTTGTCATCAGTATGCGCAGAAAAGGAGATTTTGTTCCTCTTCCGCCGCGGCGCCGAGCGCAAAATGCGGACGCGCATTGCAAAATATCCGCGCAGCGTATAGAATATAAGTAAAGATAGGAGGAAGTCATGCAGAAGGTCAGGAAAGCGGTCATACCCGCGGCGGGGCACGGGACGAGGTTCCTGCCCGTCACCAAGGCGGTGCCCAAGGAGATGCTCGCGATCATCGACAAGCCGGCGCTCCATTACATCGTCAAGGAGGCGGCGGACAGCGGCATAGAAGAAGTGCTCATCGTCATAAGCCCCGAAAAACAGATGATAGGGCAGTACTTCGGCTCGGGCGAGACCGAATGCGTGGCGGAGCGCGAGCTCAACGAGCTCACGCGGGCGGTGAAATTCCGCTACGCCGTCCAACGCGACGCGGGCGGCACGGGAGCCGCGGTCATGCTCGCGAGGGATTTCACGGGAGACGAGCCGTTCGCGGTCATGTACGGCGACGATGTCATCGTCAACGACGGCGGACGCCCCTGTCTCGCGCAGCTCATCGACGCCTACGAACGGACGGGCAAAAGTATCCTCGGCGTGCAGGAGCGCCCGCCCGAAGAGGCGATCAAGTACGCCGTCGTCAAAAAGGGCAGGAGCGAAGGGAGATTGACGGAAGTGCTCGGCATAATCGAAAAGCCCGCCACCACCGAAGGGCTGCCGTCGACGCTGAGCAGTCTCGGGCGTTATGTGCTGACGCCGGACATCTATCCCGCCATAGAGCGGGCGCCGCTGTTCCGCGGCGAAAAGTATCTCACTCACGCCGTCGAGAAGCTCATCCCGAAGGGGGTGTACGCCTGTGAATTCGAAGGCACGCGCTACGACATCGGCGACAAGTTCGGCTATGTCCGCGCCAATGTCGAGATGGGCGTCAGGCGGTTCGGGGACAAGATGAAGGACTACCTGAAGGAGCTGACGCGCGGATTCTGAGTGGGGGAAGAGGACGGTTTCGAGAAACAAAACATCCCGCAAAAAACGGGAACCAAGGCAAAAGAAAGCGCGCCGTAGGGCGCGCTTTTTGCATTGCCGTTCTCCCGCACGGCGGCGGCGCTTCGCCGCGCCCTTCGCGGGAGGTTGTTGCGGAATAAAGAGTTAATCCGTCATATTCCGTCTGATAAACAGCTCTATCGTGCGTGCGGCGAATGCGGCGAGGAAAGGGTCGCGGCTCTCTGCCATGATCCTTATCTTGTCTTCGGTGCCGCTGGCTCTCAGCATCACCCGCCCGCCGGGGGAGAGCATCCCTTCCACCGCTCTCACCTCGGCGGCGAGGGCGGGATCGGCGAGCAGGGCGGCTTTGTCGCGGGTGCGTATGTCGGCGTTGACCTGGGGATAGGTCTCGCAGGCGGTGAGGACGGAGAGGGGAGTGCCGCTTTCCGCGACCGCGCGGGCGAGCACCGCTCCCGCGAGCAGACCGTCGCCGGTGGGGAGATACCTCCCGATTATGATATGCCCCGACTGTTCGCCGCCGAGGGCGTAGCCGTTCTCGCGCATGACCCGCGCGACATTGTGATCGCCTATGTCCGTGCGCACGAGCGAAATGCCCTTGTCCGCGAGCGCCTTTTCCGCGCCCATATTGGTGTGCAGGGTGCCCACCACCGTCCCGCCGGGCAGTTCTCCCCGCGAGGACAGCAGGCAGGCGAGGGCAAAGATCATCCTGTCGCCGTCCACGATGGCGCCCTTCTCGTCGGCGGCAATGACCCTGTCCGCGTCGCCGTCGAAGGCGAACCCCATGTCCGCCCCATGCCGGCGCACGGCGTCCGCCACGACTTCGGGGAAAAGCGCGCCCACCCCGCGGTTGATGAGAGCCCCGTCCCGCGAAGTGCCCACGGCGACGACCTCTGCGCCCATCCTCGAGAGCAACTCGGGAGCGAGCTCTGACGCCGCGCCGTTCGCGCAGTCGACCACTATGCGCAGCCCTTCGAGGCTGCCCGCGGACATGACCTTGCGCGCATAGATCTCCCTCCCGTCCTCGCCGGGGAGCAGCTTTCCCCGCCGCTCGGCGTAGGTTATCCGCCCGCGCGCGATATGCTCTTCGATGACGATCTCCGCCTCGCGGGAGAGTTTGCCGCCGTCCCTGCCGAAGAACTTCAGCCCGTTGTACTCGGGCGGATTGTGCGAAGCCGAGATCATCACCCCCGCCCCGCCCAGCTCTTTCGCCACGCACGCCACGCACGGAGTGGTCACCACTCCGAGATCGAGGACATCCGTCCCCGCCGCGAGCGCTCCTTCCGTGAGCGCGCGGGCGAGTACTTCGCCGCTGAGGCGGTTGTCCCGTCCCATGACGACAAATCCCGCGCCCGAGGCGCGCCCGAGCCCGCCGCCCGCCAGCATCGCGAGCCCGTCGGTCAGATCTTCGCCGTACACCCCGCGGATGCCGTCCGTACCGAAATAGTTGCGTTTAGCATAGCCTTCCGATGACATAGTGCCAATATATTCCCGTCCGTCCGCGCGGGTCACAAACTCCCGGCGATATCCGGTTTTTCGAAAAATAAAAATTTTTTTGCAAAAACTATTGACAGCGGCGGGAGAGGTGTTACAATATTAGCAGTCGAAGGGCGAGAGTGCTAACAGTCAAAGTACGAGAGTGCCAAGACGCCGGCGGTCTTACCCGAGGCAAGTAAAGAGATAAGGAGTGCAAACCATGAAAAACTATCTTATAAACTACAGAAACAACCCCGTGGACTTCATCGACGACGCGTTTGACGCGCTCTTCCGCCCGCTGTTCTACGACGAGAAGCTGGACGCCATGAAGACGGATATCAAGGAGACCCCGACCGCTTACGAGCTGGAAGTCGAGATGCCCGGCTTCGAGAAGGAGGACATCAACATCTCCGTCGAGAACGGCTAAGAT
>DVOE01000077.1 GCA_018713795.1 Candidatus Limadaptatus stercoripullorum | reverse complement strand
TGGTCGTGGTGTTCTGATCGCCGCATAACTTCCCCTTTCCTCGGCAAACTACGGGGGAGAGGTGAACTATGCAAAACCTGCGTCTGATAAACAAAAATCGCGTCTTCGCGCTGATATTCTGCCTGCTTCTGATCGCGGGAGCGGCGCTTGCCGCGGCTACGGCAGCGGTCTCGCCGCCCATGGCGCTCGCGGCGGCGGAGGGCGATATCCCCGGCGCGGCGGCTTATCTCACCGACGCGGACGGCAGCGTGGTCATGTACGCAAAAAACGAGACCGCGAAGCGTCCCATCGCGAGCATGGTCAAGATCATGACCGCGCTCCTTGTATTCGAGGCGATGGACAGGGGAGAGCTCGCGCCCTCCGACCTCGTGCCCGTCTCGGAGAACGCGGCGGGTATGGGCGGATCGCAGGTCTTTCTGGACGCCGGCACCCAACACACGGCGGAGCAGCTCATAAAAGCCGTCATCGTCTGTTCGGCGAACGACGCCTGCGTGGCTCTTGCCGAAAAGATCTCGGGGAGCGTGCCCGCGTTCGTGGACGACATGAACGGAAGAGCCGCCGAACTCGGTATGGCGGACACCCACTTTTCCAACTGCACCGGGCTTCCGGCTCCCGGGGCGTTTTCGACGGCAAAGGATGTGTCGGTCATGTTCCGCGAGCTCATCCGTCACCCCGCCTATTTCGACTACTCGGGGATATGGACGGAGGACTACGCCCATCCCGGCGGCAGGACGACCAATATGACCAACACCAACAAGCTCGTGCGCTTTTACGACGGCTGCGACGGCGGAAAGACAGGCTTCACTTCGGAGGCGAAATTCTGTCTCGCCGCGACCGCCGAGAGGAAGGACATGAGGGTGATAGCCGTGGTGCTGGGCGGAGAGAGCTCCAAGCAGCGGTTCGGGGCGGTCTCCTCCATGTTCGACCGCGCTTTCGGGGGTTACGAGAGCAAGCTGCTTGCCGCAGCCGGTGAGAACTTCGGCGAGCCGGTGCCCGTGCGCCTCGGCAAAAAGAGGGGAGTGGCGGTCACTCCCGAGAGGGATATCCGAGTCATAGCGCCGAGGGGCGGCGAGGACGGAGCGGAGCTCAGGACGGAACTCCCCGAAAAGGTCAAGGCTCCCGTAAAGGCGGGCGATGTCCTCGGGAAGGTGACGGTGATAAGGCAGGGAAAGGCGGTCTCCGAAGTGCCGCTTGTTGCGGCGGAGAGCGTGGAAAAGGCGGGCATATTCGACCTTTTGCGCCCTCGCCCCCGCGCCTGACGGCGATCCCTTCGGTTTAAGGCGGACAAAGCGCCCGTCCCTACGCGAGAGCGGCGGGGCGGGCGTTGACAACTCGGCGCGCGCGTGGTAGAATTTCCGCCGTAGGTGAACTTATGAACACGCGCGACACCCTCTTTGTTAAAGATAACGACTTATACATAGGCGGCTTCAAAGCCACCGATCTCGCCGCAAAGTTCGGCACACCTCTCTATGTCATGGACGCGGCATATATCGCCGAAGTGGCGGACGCGTTCGTGTCCGCGATGAAGACTTACGGCGAGGGCGGAGTGGCGTTCGCCAACAAAGCGTTCGCGACCGTCGCGACGGCGAAGCTCGCGGCAAAGCACGGGCTTTGGTTCGATGTGGTCTCGGGCGGCGAGCTCTATCTCGTGAAGCAGGCGGGCGTCGACATGAAAAAGGTGCTGTTCCACGGCAACAACAAGACCCCCCGCGAGATAGACGAAGGCATCGCCGCAGGCGTGGGATATTTCGTCGTCGACAGCTTCAACGAGATCGAACTCCTCGACAAAAAAGCGGCGGAGGCGGGCGCGCCCCAAGATGTGCTGGTCAGGATAAATCCTCTCGTCACCGCGCACACCTACGAGGCGGTGGTGACGGCGGCGCCGGGCAGCAAATTCGGCTTCGCGGTGGACGGAGACGCCTTTGAGACGGTGAAGGATATCGTCTCGCGGAAGGGGCTCAGGTTCCGCGGACTGCATGTGCACATCGGCTCGCAGATCTACGATCATTCCTCTTACGACCGCGCGGTGGAGGTCATCACCGCGTTCATGCGCCGCCTCGCGGACGAGGGCATAGAGACCGATATCCTCGACATGGGCGGCGGCTACGGCATCTATTACACCGAAAAAGATCCGCATTTCACCCCCCGCCGCTACGCCTACACGGTGGAGAACATCGGCAGGAAGGTGGCGGAATGCGCGGAGAAGGAGGGCATACGGAAGCCTTTCCTCATCGTGGAGCCGGGGCGGAGCATAGTCGGCGAAGCGGGCGTCACGCTGTACACGGTGGGCGCGATCAAGGATTTCCCCGGCATACGCAAGTATGTGGCGGTGGACGGCGGCATGTTCGAAAATCCGCGCTACGCGCTCTATGAGTCCGAGTACTCGGCGGTGGTGGCAAGTCGTGCGGGTGAGCCTGAGACGGAGACGGTCACGCTCGCGGGAAAGTGCTGCGAGAGCGGCGACATCGTGGCAAAGGATATCCCTCTCCAACACGCGGAGACGGGGGACATCGTCGCGGTGTTCTCGACGGGCGCGTACAACTATTCCATGGCGTCCAACTACAATCTCAACGCCGTGCCTCCCGTGGTGCTGGTGGACGGCGACAGAGCGGACTACATAGTGCGCCCGCAGACTTATGAAGATCTCCTGAGAAACAACGAGGTGCCGGATTGGATGAACTGACGACGGCGGCAGGGGAGGAGCGGACTGCCGGGGAAGAGCCCGGGACGGACGCGGCCGAGACCCCGGGAGCGGGCGGCGCTGCGCCCGAGCGCGAGCATAGGTCGGCTACGGTGGAGTATCCCGCCGAAGTCGTCGATCCTCTCGCGCCCGTAAAGCCGGTCATCAACTACCATATCAGCGATTTCGACGGTCCTCTCGACCTGCTCGTCGAGCTCATCGGCAAGGCGCGCATAGCCATCGAGGACATTTTCGTTTCGGATGTCACGAGGCAGTATGTCGAGATAGTCGCGGCGACTCCCCGCGAGGAGCTGGACTACGAATACGCGAGCGAGTTCATCACTCTCGCGGCGCAGCTCGTGCTCATAAAATCCAAATCCGCGCTGCCTGCCGACGAGGAGGACGACTACTTCGACGATGTCGAGGTGCAAAAGCGCGACCTCATCAACAAGATAAAGGCGTACGCGCTCATAAAGGAAGAGGCGGAAAAGCTCCGCGAGACCGAGACGATCAACCGCTTTTACCGTATGCCCGACTTCACCGAGAAGGACTACCGCGTGGCGCTCACCGGATTTTCCCTCCCCAAACTCGTCGAGGCGTTCGCGAGAGTGCTCGTCAACATGGACAGGAAGGAAGTCGCCGCCATCCCCAAAAAGGTGGTGCAGGACAGGTTCTCGGTGTCCGATCAGATGCAGAACATACACATGGTGGTCGTGAAAGAGGGGAGCGTGAAGTTCACTTCGCTCATCGAGCCCGACTACACCAGGAGCGACATAGTCACCACTTTCCTTGCCGTGCTCGAGCTTTTGAAGTACGGCAGGCTGCGCGTCGAGCAGGAGGAACTGTTCGGCGAGATAATGCTTTACGCCGCCGAAGGCGACGACGGAGCTCCGCTCGACCTGGAGGACGAAGAATTTGGAAAATATTAAGAATGTCGTCGAAGCGCTCATCTTCTCGGCGGGCGCGCCGATCGCGAAAAAAGAGCTCATCGAAAAGGTGCCCGAACTCACGGGCTCCAAGCTGGATCAAGCCGTCAAGGAACTCAAAAAGAAGTACGGCGGCGAGAGCGGCGTGCTGCTGCTCGAATTCAACGGGAAACTGCAATTTTCTTCCTCTCCCGCCTACGGCGATATAGTCGCGGAGGCGCTCAAACCGCTGCGCGAAAGGCAGCTCAGCAGAACGCTACTCGAGGTGCTCGCCACCGTCGCCTACCGCCAGCCCGTCACCCGTCTCGAGCTCGAGGAGATGCGCGGCAAGAGCGACGGCACCACCACCAGCTGCGAGTACGCCATAAGCGGACTTCTGAAGGCGGGGCTCATCGAAGTGGTGGGGAGAAAAGAGACGGTCGGGCGCCCCTTCCTCTACGGCACCACGGACGAGTTTTTGAAGAAGTTCGGGCTAAGCAGCCTCGAGGATCTCCCCGACGCTTCCGAGGTGCTCGAAAAGCTGAAGGAGATCTACGCGCCGGACAGCGACACGCTCTTCCGCACCCGCACCGCCTACGACGAAGAGGGCAATCTGGTCGAGGAGGAGAGCGAGATCGCCGCGGACGAGCTCGCGGAGGAGGAAGAGGAGATCCCCGAGTTCCTCGCAGGAGAGAAGATAGAAGTCTTCGAGTGAAACGCCGCGGGAGCCGCATAATAAGCCGTGAAGCCGCCACACTAACCGTGTGGCGGTTTTGTTTGTCGCGCTGGGCGTCTGCCTCATCCTGCTCATACTCACCCTTCCGCTCCCCGTGGAGATAAGGGTGTACGCGCGCGTCCTGCCGCCGAGGGCGTATATCGGCATTAAATTGTTCGGCGTGCCGATCGCGACGGTGAAGATAGCGCCGTCGGGAGGGGAGCTCGCGGCGTTCGTGAGAGGCAGACGGATAGGCGGCGGTATAGGTCGCGGGAGCGCGGCGCGGGCGCTTGCGGCGCTGCGCTCTCTCATGCGCGCGAAAGTGCTCAAAAAGTTCTCGCTCTCCGTCGTTACGGACGGGGACGCGGCATGGACGGCGCTCGCGGCGGGAGGCGCAGCCGTGCTCGGCTCGGCTCTCAGCGGACGGCTCAGAGTGTACTCGGGAGAGGGCTCGCCGAAGGCTGCCGCGGGGCTCGGACTTCGCGTGAGCGCGCTCGACATCTCGGCAGCCGCGCTCGCGGCAAAGAGGGCGGCGGGAGAGGGACCGCCCGAGGAGGGAAAATGAACGGACTCGAAGAGACATTGCGACTGACGCTCAAAAATCTCTGCGAAGCGTGCGCAGCCGACTCCGTGGTCGGAAAACCCATGGTGACCGAAGACGGCTCGGTCACCATCCCGGTCAGCCGCGTGAGCTACGGCATAGTGACGGGAGGAGGCGAGGGAGAGGGGACCTCGAAGCGGGGCGGATCGCCGCTCGCCGCCGCGGGCGGCTGCGGCATGACGGTGACGCCGGTGGGCTTCCTCGTGCTCTCGGGGCGGGAGAAAAAGTTCATCTCCGTGGAGCGCGAAGCCCCCGCGGGATGGAAGGATCTTGCGCGCGCGGCGCTCGGGATGATGAAGGGGAAGGAAGAGGATGACTGACAAAAAACGGGTGTTCAACGCGCGTTTCGCGCTCGTCATCACCTTGATATTGCTTGTCGCGTCCGCTGCGGGGTGCGCCGCGCCCGGCGTCTCGCAAGCGGCGGGAGCGCCCGCCTATATCGTCATCGAGGCGGAGAGCGGCAGGGTGATCGCCGAGGAGAGAGCGGACGCAAAGATGTATCCCGCGAGCACCACCAAGATCCTTACCGCGCTGGTGGTTTTGGAGAGGATGCCGCTCGAACTCGAGTTCACCGTCCCCGACTGCGCCGTGGGCGTCGAGGGGTCGTCGATATACCTTCGCAGGGGCGAAAAGGTGAGCGTCGGGGATATGCTTTACGGGCTCATGCTGAGGAGCGGCAACGACGCCGCGGTGGCGCTCGCCGTCGCGACGGCGGGGAGCGTGGAGAGGTTTGCCGCGATGATGAACGAGAGGGCGCGGCGCGCGGGCGCCGCGAGCAGCAACTTCGTCAATCCGCACGGACTTCACGACGACGGGCATTACACCACCGCGCGCGACCTTGCGCTCATCACGGCGGAGGCGTACCGCCATCCCGAATTCGCGCGCATTGTCGCAACCAAAAAGGTGACCACCGGCGAAGGGGAGAACGCCCGCGTCATGTACAACAAAAACAAACTGCTTTCCTCTCTCGAAGGGGCGAACGGTGTGAAGACGGGTTACACGACGAGGAGCGGCAAGTGTCTGGTCGGCGGCGCGATCGTGGACGGCGTGCAGCGCATATCCGTGCTGCTCGGAGCGAGCGGGGATATGTGGAGCGTGACGAGGGAGCTCCTCATGAGAAAAGTTTAAGGGAGGACATCCCGGGGAGCGCCGCGCGGCAGCGCGGCGCTCCTTTTGCTTGCTTAATGCGCGCTCGCGCGGTATAATCTCGTCAAAGGCAAAGACGAGGTGTTTCCATGCGGCTCAACAAGTACATAGCCGAATGCGGCGTCTGTTCGCGCAGAAAGGCGGACGAGCTCATCGCGGCGGGGCGGGTCACCGTCAACAAAAAGGCGGTCTCCGATCTCGGCGCGGCGGTGGACCCGGAGCGCGACACCGTGTTCGTGGACGGCAAGAAGATCGTCCCCGCCACCCATTACGAATATCTCATGTTCAACAAGCCCAAGGGCTGCGTCACCACCGTTTCGGACGAGAAGGGCAGGCGCACGGTCTACGATTACATAGGACGCGAGCGCAGGCTGGTGCCCGTGGGGCGGCTGGATTACGACAGCGAAGGGCTGCTCCTTTTCACCGACGACGGCGAACTCGTGCACAAACTCACCCATCCCTCTTCCGAGATCCCCAAGACCTATATCGTCAAGATAGAGGGCGGGATAGACGAAGGCGATCTCGCGGTGCTGCGCCGCGGCGTTGTGGTGGACGGAGTGCGGTTCGGGAAGAGCAAGGTCCGCCTGCTCGCCGAAGAGGACGGCATGAGCCGCCTCGAAGTCATCATCACCGAAGGCAAAAACAGAGAGATAAGGCGGATGTTCGCCGCCGTGGAAAAGAATGTCGTGTTCTTAAAGCGCACGGCGATAGGCGCTCTGCGCCTCGGCGGACTGTCCCGCGGCGCGTCGCGCGAACTTTCGGAAGCGGAAGTTCAATATCTCAAGAGTCTGTGAGGGGCATATGAGGATACTCCTGTCAAACGACGACGGTTACGAGGCCCCGGGGCTGCTCGCGCTGGCTAAGGCGCTTGCTCCCGGCAACGAATTGCATATCTGCGCTCCGGCGGAAGAGAGGTCGGGGGCGGGGCACGGACTGACTCTCCGCGGCGGGCTGGTGTGGCAACACGCCGTGCGGCACGGCGAGCTCCCGGGCGTCCCGCGCGAGTATGTGCACGGCACTCCCGCCGACGCCGTCAAATTCGCCCTCGAGCATATTTACCGCGGCGTGAAATTCGATCTCGTCGTCTCGGGCATCAACAGCGTGCTCAACCTCGGCACCGACACCGTCTACTCGGGCACATTCGGCGCGGCGGAAGAGGGGACTCTGCTCGGGGTGCCGTCCATGGCTGTCTCGGTGAGAGCAAAGCGCGGCGGCTACGATCTCGCGGCGGAGTTCGTCGCGAAAAATCTCGAGAAGCTGACCGCGGACATCCCGCCCTTCGTCACCCTGAATGTCAATCTGCCTTCGGGCATACGCGAGGAGATACGCGGGATCAAGGTCACCCCGCTCGGGCACAGGAAGTACGAGGACTATTACGAGGACGCTCCCGAGGGATTCAGACTGAGGGGCTGTCCGGTAGACCGCGCGGACGATGACGCCGACGACGACTGCAAATGGTCGGACGCGGGTTACATAACGCTTACCCCGGTGCGCACATCGGTGTCCGACGGGGATATGCTCCGCGCTCTCGGAGAGAAGAGATGGGAGCTGTGAAAGTCGCGGTCGTGGGAGGAGGAGCGGCGGGATGCCTCGCCGCGACGCTGCTCGCGCGTGCGGGAGCGGAAGTCGTCCTTCTCGAAAAAAACGCCCGCATAGGCCGCAAGATCTATATCACCGGCAAGGGCAGGTGCAATCTCACCGCCGATTTCCCGCCGCGCGAATTCCTCGACAAGGTGGTGCGCGGCGAAAAGTTCCTGCGCTCCGCCGTCTGGTCCTTCCCGCCCGAGCAGACAAAACGGTTTTTCGAAGAACTCGGAGTCGAACTCGTCACCGAAAGGGGAGGGAGAGTCTTTCCCGCTTCGCAGAAGTCGGTGACGATCATAGACGCCCTGTCGCGCGCTCTCGCCGAGGCGGGCGTAAGGCTCAGGCTCGGCGCGGAAGTGACTGGCGTATCGCGTGAGGGAGACGGTTTCGAAGTCGCTCTCTCGGACGGGAGCCGGGTAAAGAGCGACTTTCTCATCATCGCGACGGGCGGCAGGAGCTATCCTTCCACCGGCTCGACGGGGGACGGCTACATGTTCGCCGAAGCGCTCGGGCATTCGGTGGTCAAGACGGTGCCGTCGCTGGCGGCGCTCATTACCGAGGAGAGCGTCTCCGATCTCAAGGGGCTGTCGCTCAAAAATGTGCGTCTCACCGCAAAGGACGCGGGCGGGACGCTGGCTTCGGAGTTCGGCGAGATGCTGTTCGCGGACAGGGGGCTCAGCGGACCCATCGCCCTCTCGGTGTCGGCGAGGGTCAACCGCGCGTCGGGGGTCAGGCTCGAACTCGACCTCAAACCCGCCCTCGACCGCGAAAAGCTCTCCGCGAGACTGCTGCGCGAATTTTCGGAGAGGCAGAACAGCGATATCGGCAACGCCATGCGCGCTCTGCTCCCCGCGAGGCTGGAGCTGTATCTGCTCGCGCGGGCGGGCATAAAGCCGGACACCAAAGTCAATTCGGTGACCAGGGCGCAGCGCGGCGCGATAGAAGCGCTTCTGAAGTGTCTGCCTTTCGGTCTCCGCTTGGTCGCTCCCTTCGAGGAGGCGGTGGTGACCTCGGGCGGCGTGTCCACGAAAGAACTCACTCCCGCCTGCATGAGCAGGCTCGTCCCGGGGCTGTACTTTGTCGGCGAAGTGATAGACGCCGACGCGCTGACGGGAGGTTACAACATGCAGATCGCCTTTTCGACGGCGGCGGCAGCCGCGAGGGACATATGTAAGCACGCCGGGCTCGCGTGAGCGCCCCCGCTCACGCGCGGTTGACAGCCGCCGCGGCATGTTATAGAATTTAGCGGTACAGGAGGAAGGATGAGAAGCGTCAATATAGCCATCGACGGTCCGTCGGGCGCGGGCAAGAGCACTCTCGCGCGCGCCGTGGCGGAGAAGTACGGTCTTATCTATCTCGACACCGGCGCCATGTACAGGGCAGCCGCTTATTTCGCGCTCGAAAACGGAGTGGATCCCGAGGACGAGAAAGCCGTCAAAGCGCTGCTTCCCGGGCTTGATATGCGCATCGCGTACAAGGACGGCGTGCAGCAGATCTACATCTCGGGCGAGAATGTCACCCCCTATCTCAGACTGCCGCACATGTCCAAAGCCGCCTCCGACATCTCCGCGCATCCCGCGGTCAGGCTGAAGCTGGTCGAGATCCAGCGCGAATTCGCGGCGACGCATAATGTCGTGCTCGACGGCAGGGATATCGGCACTTTCGTGCTGCCCGACGCCTCCTGCAAGATCTATCTCACCGCCGATCCCGAAGTCAGGGCGAGGCGGCGCACAGACGAACTTATCGAGCGCGGCACCCCCGAGCCCTACGAAAAGGTGCTCGAGGATATGAAAAGGCGGGATCACAACGACTCCCACCGCGCGTTCGCGCCGGCGGTGCAGGCAAAGGACGCCGTGCTCATCGACACCACGCACATGACGGTGCCCGAAGTGGTGGCGCGCGTCGGCGAACTCATCAAGGAGAGGGAAGCATGAGTTTTTACGGATTTCTGAGAGCGGCGCTGAGTCCGCTGGTCAAGTTGCTTTGGCCGACCAAAGTCGTCGGGAAAGAGAGGTTCGACGAGATGGGCGGGGGCATAGTCATATGCAACCATTACGCCATCCCCGACACCCTCATACCCGTCGTGTCGCTTTACAAGAAGGAGCTCCATGTCCTTGCAAAGGCGGAGGCGTTCGAGTGCGCCAAGATCGCGAATTGGTTTTTGAAGAAGATGGGCGCCATCCCCGTAAAGCGCGGCGAACCCGACATCAACGCCGTCAAACAGGTGCTCGCCGTCCTCAAAGAGGACAAGAAGCTGGTCATGTATCCCGAAGGCACCAGGAACAAAGAGGGCACCAAGGAGATGCTGCAGTTCAAGCAGGGCGCGGCGAGGTTCGCCATCAAGGCGCAAAAGCCCATCCTTCCCATGGTCTACTACCGCATGCACAAGGCGTTCAGAAAGAATTGGCTGTATATCGGCGAGCCAATCTCCCTCGAAGAGTTTTACGGCTGCCGTCATCCCGAGGACTTCGAGAGGGCGACGGAGAAGGTCTTTGAATGTATGCAGAAGACGCGCAGGCAGTGCGACGAGTATGTCGAAGGGCTGCTCGCCGAGAAAGCGGCAAAGCGCGGCAAGAAGAAAAAGAGCGGGGAGGAACCCGCGAGATGAGGATAACGGTCGCCCGCGGCGCGGGCTACTGCGGCGGAGTCAAAAAGGCGGTGTCCCTCGCCCTCGAACTCGCCGAAAAGCACGGAAAAGTCTTCACGATAGGCGCTCTCATACACAATGAGGGCGTCGTGTCTTACCTTGCGGAAAAGGGCGCCGTCCCCGTCACTCCCGAAGAGGCGGAAGCTCTCCCCGAAGGTTCGGTGGCTCTCATCCGCGCCCACGGCGTCCCGTGGCAGCTCGAGGAGCGGCTGAGGGAGAGGGGAGTCGTGCTCGTCGACGCCACCTGTCCCGTCGTCAAGAAGATACACCGCATAGTGTCCGAGCGTTACGCGGCGGGGGACTATATCGCCATAGTCGGCGACGCGGGGCACGACGAGGTCATCGGAGCGGCGAGCTACGGCAGGGACCGGGTGCGCGTTATCTCCGAGCCCGAAGACCTCGACGACTGCCCGAGACCGGTCAGCGTGGTGTTCCAGACCACCGTGCTTGCCGAGAAGTACGAAAAATTCCTCCGCTACGCCGAAAATTCCCAAAAAAAGGGAGAAAAAACAGTTGGAATTTTTAATACTATTTGTTATACTACCCTAAGCAGACAAGAGGAGGCGCGCTCGCTCGCACGCGAGAGCGACGTCGTCATCGTCCTCGGAAGCAGGTCTAGCGCCAACACGCGCAGGCTGTTCGAGGCTGCGCGGGCGGAGAATGAGCACACTTTCTTCGCGGAGCGCGCGGACGAAGTTCCCCTCACGCTGCTCACCGGAATGCAAAAGTTATCCGTCGTGGCGGGTGCGTCGACGCCCCCTCGGCTGATACGGGAGGTTACACAGCTTATGAGTGAAACTACTCAGAACGATGCCGTCGAAGTCATCACGGCAGAAGAGACCGTAGCGGACAAAGAGGCAACGCTTACGGAAAACGATGAGACCGCGAAGGCGGCGGACACCGCGGCAAACAAGCCCGAAAAGGAAAGGGAGATCACGACCATGGAAGATGTTCTCGCGTCTCCGAGTTCCGCGGGTCTGGGGCTTGTGAATTACCGCGTCGGCAAGCGCATGAAGGGCTCCGTCATCAAGGCTGACGAGTCCGGCATCTATATTGCCATCGGCGGCAAGAAGGACGGCTTCATCGATAAGGCAGACGCCTCCGCAGACGGAAATTACGATCCTGCGGACTACAAACCCGGCGACCCCATCGAGGCGATCATCACTTCCATCAACAAGGAGTATGTCGCCCTCTCCAAGAAAGAGGTCGACCTCATGCGCGCCGAGGACGAGATGGCAGAGAAGGCTCTCGCGTCCGAAGTGTTCACTCTCAAGATGACCGAAGTCACCAAGGGTGGACTGCGCGGCAGGATGGGGCAGTACACGGTGTTTGTGCCCGCTTCTCAGATAAGGATGGGTTATGTGCGCGACCTCGAGGCTTACAAGGACAAGGTCCTCCGCCTCACGCTCATGCCCGAGCGCGCCAAGGACGGCGCCGAGGAAGGTGCGGAAGCCGAAGAGGCTGCCGCCGAGAAGAAGCCCGCAAAGCGTTCCCGCTACCTGTTCGCTTCCCAGCGCATGGTGCTCGAGCGCGAGAAGAAGGAAAAGGAAGACGCCTTCTGGGACAATATCCATGTCCACGATGTCGTCGAAGGCAAAGTCAAGCGTTTCACGGAATTCGGCGCCTTCGTCAGCGTCAAGGGCTTTGATTGCCTGGCGCATATCTCCGAGCTGAGCTGGAACAAGATCACCGATCCTTCCGAAGTGCTCACCATCGGCGAGACCTACGACTTCGTCGTGCTCCGTCTCGACCGCGAGAAGGGCAGGATCTCCCTCGGTTACAAGCAACTCCAGAAGAAGCCCTACGACCTCGCCGCCGAGAAGTACCCCGTCGGCACCGTCATCAAGGGCAAGGTGGAGAGGATCTTCCCCTTCGGCGCTTTCGTCTCCATAGACCAGGGCGTGGACGGTCTCGTCCATGTGTCCGAGATCTCCCACAACTGGGTCAAGGACGCGAACGAAGCCCTCAAGGTCGGCGAAGAGGTCGAAGCCAAGATAATCGGCTTTGAAGGCAACCGCATCACGCTGTCCATCAAGGCGGTGCTCCCCGAACCCGAGGAGACCGAGGAAGAGAACGCCGAGGCGTCCGAGGAGAAGGCGGTCCGCCGCGCCTCCCGCGTCAAGCGCTTCGAGCAGAAACTCGCCGACAGCGAGGAGAGAAGGGAACGCCGTCCGAGAAGAGAGAGCTCTTCCGAGCCCAAGGAATGGGTGTCCGGCTCCTCCGTCACCTCCATGGGCGACCTGTTCAAGGGTCTGGACATCAAGCTCGCCGACGAGGCCGAGACCGCCGAGACCCCCGAAGAAGGCGGCGAGAACTGAAAAACGCAATGAAGGCGCACCGCAGACGCGGTGCGCTTTTTGCTATGCAAAAGAAGCGGCAGGCGTATGCGTTGGGGGCGCGTTTCTAACGGCGCTCTTTCGCCGTCCTTATAAGGTAGGGGAGCCGCCCCCGGAGAAAGGCGCCCTTGCGCGCTCTCTATTGACGCGCGCGTGGTGCGTGGCACGCGCGCGCGCAAGGGCGGGGTTGACGAAGAGGCGTTTCGGGAGTAAAATCTAATGAGTGCGGAGGTGTGACATGTCCGAAGAACAAGTCGTCTCTTCAGAGGTCGGAAAAGAGGAAAAACTCAAAAAGATCAAGAAGATCCTTGTCATCGTGCTCCTTGCGCTCCTTGCGCTCATAGTCTTGCTCGCCGTGGTGCTCGCGCCCGTCATCGTTAATGGGAATAAAGTCATCGTGCGCGACACGGCGGAGCCCTCCTACGAGCTCGAGAATTGGATGAGTTACATATCCGACGACGCCCCGGTGACATCCGTCGCCATCCCGGGCGCGCACGACAGCGGCTGCTACGACGAGATGAATTATGTCGCCGCCACTCAGGATCTTTCGCTTGCCGACCAGCTCGCGCGCGGCGTCAGGTACTTCGACATCCGCATAAACAACTCCAAAGACGGGCTCGTGGTCTATCACGGCATAGTCAACGGCGTGCCGTACACCGACCTTCTCGAGGACATTTCGGAGTTCTTCTTCTCGCATCCCGAGGAGTTCCTCATCCTCGACCTCCAGCACTTCAAAAACGATTCGGAAGAGCAGGTGTTCGCCATGCTCGAAGAGGCGATCGGCACCGAAAATTTCGTCGTGAACGACACCGAGCTCGGCGACGCGGAATTCGTCGACAGCCTGACCGTCGGCGATGTGCGCGGCAAATGCTTCATCTACTACGATCCCGAAGAGACCGACTACGAGGGCGGGGACTATCTCTTTCAGCGCGGCAAAGACCTCGAAGAGTTCCCCGAGCTCTCGCTCATCTCGCTCTACAAGCGCGGCAAGAACGGCAGAGCGGCGCGCGCTTTTGCCGAGAAAGTGCTCCCCGGGTATGTCGAGGAGTTCAGGGAGGACTTCGGAAAGGGCTTCTTCGTGCTACAGGCGCAGCTTACGGACACCACCGCCATCTTCGGGCCCCGCTACCGTGAGGGGAGAGGCATCGAGCATATCAACAACTTCGTCAAAGGGCTCGCAGACAGCGAAATGCTCAAAGATATCAACATCGTCATGCGCGATTTCGTGACCTGCGAGAAGTCGGCGCTCACCGTCTCGCTCAACCTTGCAAAGGGCTTTGTGAAGAGCGGGCTCGAGACTGAGCTCGAACAGGCGATGGCGGCTTATATCGACTGAAAAGCGGTTTTATACGGCAGAAACGGAGCGTAAAAGCCCGTTTTTGCCTGAGGAGAGAATATGGCACAGAGAAGGGAACTTATCGCCGAAGTCGCGGATAACCTCAAAAAGCGCGGCTTCGAAGTGCACATCGCGGCTACTCCCGAAGAAGGGAAGGCGACCGCGCTCGCGCTCATCCCCAAGGGCGATTCGGTGTGCTGGGGCGGCTCCGAGACCGTCCGCGAACTCGGGATCATCGAGGCGCTCCGCGCCGCGGGAAAGAACAAACTCATTGACCGCGCCGCCGCGAGCACTCCCGAGGAGACCGCCGAGATCATGCGGAGCGGACTGCTCGCGGATACCTTCGTGACCAGTGTCAACGCCGTCTCCCGTGACGGATGGCTGGTCAACATCGACGGCACCGGCAACCGCGTCGCCGCGACCATATACGGTCCGAGGAACATAGTGCTCGTCGTCGGCGTAAACAAGCTGGTGGACGGCGGTCTCGACGATGCGATATATCGCGCGAGGAATGTCGCCGCGCCGCTCAACACCAAGCGCCTCGGCAGAAAGACGCCCTGCGCAGTCACCGGCAAGTGCGCGGACTGCCTCGCGCCGGACACGATATGCAGCCAGTTCGTCCTCACGCGCTACTGCAAACCCGCCCACCGCATCAAGCTCGTCCTCATCGACTCCGAACTCGGATATTAAAGAACCCCAAAAAGTGTCCACGGCTGCGCCTGCGGCACTTTTGAGGACCGCGAGAAGCGCTCAGCCGCGGTGAGTGCGAGTTCGGAGCGTGGAGGCCGGACAGGCGCCGATCGGGTGAGTGCCGAGCGGAGCTCACAAAGTACGCAGCCGCGCGCCCGCTGTTTGCCCGGTTCGTCTTTCGAAGAGTGATCGAGTTCGTTCTTCACTTCTTCGAAGACGGAACAACGCGCCGCTCAGCCAAACTTTCACAGGCGGCAAAGCCGCCGCTTGAAAGTCGCGGCGCGCTCTTTGAGCGTCGAGCGCTAACGAAACACTAAGTAGACACGGGCGTTGTGCGCGAGACCGAATTCCTCGCCCCGCGCGGGGATCTCAGCAAGTAGTG
>DVOE01000076.1 GCA_018713795.1 Candidatus Limadaptatus stercoripullorum | reverse complement strand
CCGTGCAGATATTTGCCCACTTGACAATGTCTTCCGGGACTACGGTATAACCGCCTGAGCCCGTATGGTCTATGCTTTCTCCCAAACGGTAAATGATCTCGGCATCCGGTACGGCGGTAAGTATCGATCGCACATATTCGTCCGTTTTATTGAAGTCGTAATTGGTTATGACCTTTTCATCGGCGGAAAAGTCGGGGAAGACGCAGTGTATGTCGACATAGCCGTCTCTTCCGAACGGATATTCCGTGTCGTGCAAACGTACGAAAGGAGTTCCCATATTCGCAAAATATTCCGAAGCGTCGATATACGGCGCATCGAATATTCCGATACCGTTTGCAGGACCGTTATTGATACCGTGAACAGGCTTAATTTTTTTGGCAACGACATCGGATCCGTCGATCGCGATCGATGCGGACATATAACCGTTGTCGGCTTCGGAGATAGGTATGCGTCGCGCATAGAATGCCGTGTCGCCGTCGATCAGTGCGGGGAAGGTCGTTTTTTGTCCGGTGTAGTCAGCGTCGGAGTACCAACCGTCAAATACCATGCCCGCGACCGTAGGTACATCGGGACAGCTCACGGTGCCGTTTTCGACTTTAACGGCACGATAAAGCGTGCCGTCTACGTAAAACCACGCAGTACCGTCGCTGCGCCCGGACGAAACAGCAATTACGGAAACCGTTATGGCAGCTCCCAGTAATATGGTCAATACGATTACAGCGACAGATAATGCGGTTATGACTTTTTTAGCGGTATCTATCATTGACGCCTCCGTAAAAAGTATATCATATGATCGCGTTAAAGTCAAGATTGCTCTATTTACAATAGCTTTCAGGCAATAAAAGACCGTGAGCCGAAAAACAGCTTCGGGAGCCCTTTACTATATCTGCGCTTGTCAGAAAATCTTTTATCCGCAATAAGCAAAAGCAGGTGAGTTCAAAAACAAAAACTCTGCCGTAATGCAAAGGTCATGATATTGCTTGGATAAGGGGTCGTTGCCGTGCTGCTATTGCCGGCAAGGATCGTCGTATGCGCCTCCGCCTGTTGCCCGAAAAAGACAAATACAACTTCAAGAGGTGTAAGAAAATGGAACAAAAGAAAGTAAGAATCTAGTGAGTGTATTAAGCCAAGAGAACCGCCGTTTTTCCATTTTACATGTATGGTGCCGGCATCGTCGATATTAGTGATTGTGCCTCCGCGTCTTGCGACTCTCTCGCATTTGTAACTTTCGAGGGGACGATGGCGGAGTGGGAAGCAGTGGAGAAAGACTGGGCTTGGAACGACGATTGCCCGCTCACCGAGGTAAAGTGTTCGGACGGGTCAGTGAGTGTCTGACGGTGTCCGCGGAGCTGTGGGTAAAACAAAAAAGCGCGCCTGCGGGCGCGCTTTTCGGTTTTGATCGGGAAGGTATGACGGGGTGCATTGTTCCGCTTCGGAGCAGGCGCTTGGTCTGAGACCGGTTGGGATGGGTGCGGATTTTTGTTGTAATCGCGGGCGGGGGAGTTATAATTAAGAAAAAGTGCCGCGCGGGCGGCGGAGGCGACGGAATGAAGAGGGTGTACCTTGATTGCAATGTCGTGGATGTCACGGATGATTGCCGGGTGATCGCCGGCAGGGATATATTTGTCGAGGACGGCAGGATCGCGGCGATCAAGCCGCACGGCGGTGATACGAGCGGATGGAAGAGCGTGGACATGAGCGGCAAATTCGCTCTCCCCGGGCTCATCAATCTGCATGCGCATTTGTTCGGCACGGGTATGCCGAGCAAGGTCATCGGCGGCGGCAAGGCGCAGGAGCGGGTGCTTAAGTTCGTGTACACGCCGCTCGGGAAGTTCGTGCTTGGGCGGCTGGTGGCGTCGGCGGCGAAACAGGAATTGATGTCCGGCGTGACGACGCTTCGCGCGGTGGGCGATTTCCGCGGATCCGACCTCGAACTTGCGGCGAAGACGCGTGCGGGCAAGGGTCCCGTCCGCGGGATGAAGATATTCGCTTCGGGAAGCGCGCTCACCGCTCCCGGCGGGCACGGCGCGGGAACTTTCGCTTTGACGGCGGACACTCCCGAGCGGTTTGCCAAAGCGGCGGAAGAAGCCATTGACGCGGGAGCGGATTTTGTCAAGATATGCATAACCGGCGGCGTCACCGACGCCAAAAAGCGCGGCGAGCCCGGCGAGGTAAAGATGACGGCGGCGCAGGTCGAAGCGGTGTGCAATACAGCGCACGCCCGCGGCAGGCGAGTAGCTGCGCATGTCCAAAGCAAGGCGGGCATGGAGATAGCCGCGCTCGCGGGAGTGGACACCGTGGAGCACGGCGCGGTCATGTCCGAAGCGGCGGCGCAGGCGCTGAGGGCACGCGGCGGAGCGGTGATCGCCACCTTCTCGCCCGCCATACCTTATTGCAAACTGCCTCCCTCCGTCACCAAACTCGGCGAGGACTGCGCATACAACTCGGAGATAGTCCTTCGCGGCATGAACGACGCCGCGCACGAGGCGGAAGAGCACGGCATCGCCGTCGGCATGGGCACGGACGCGTCCTGCCCCTTCTGCACGCAATACGGCATGTGGCGCGAGGTCGTCTACTTTGCAAAGGTCGGCGGGTTCGGCGCGAAAAAGGCGCTGCGCGTCGCCACCCTCGGCAACGCCGAGATACTCGGGATAGCCGGTGACACAGGTTCGCTCGAGGAGGGCAAGAGTGCGGATATCATCTTCACGCGCAAGGATCCGACCGTGGATCCCGCGGCGCTCTCCGAAGTGTGCCGCGTCGTGGTTTCGGGGCGCGATATCGCACATCCGAGGGTTAAGCACAACAAATTTGTTGATAAACAGCTTGATATGCTGCTTAAGGAGGTGTGAGATGGCTTACAAGATAGATCACGGCGAGTTCATCGAGGTGAACGGCGACAGGCAAAGCCTGAGATACCGCGCGGCGGCGGAGGGGCTGCCCGTCATCCTCTTTTTGCACGGCGGTCCCGGGGTGTGCGACCGTCATCTGGTGCTGGGCGCACATTCCGCGATGGCGGAGAGATACACTATGGTGTGCTGGGATCAGCGCGGCAGCGGCAAGAGCTACAACAAGCAGATCCAAAAGTCGGATATCTCGCTCGACACCTATGTCGAAGACGCGGAGTTCGTCCTCGAATATCTCGCGGGCAAGTTCGGCGTCAGGCGGGTCATAGTCTCGGGGCACAGCTGGGGCACGGCGATAGGCACCGCGCTCGCGGCGAAGCGTCCCGATCTCGTCGCGGCGTACATCGGGCAGGGGCAGTTCGTGAACGGCGCCGAGAACGAGCGGGTGTCCTACGAATTCTGTCTCGCTCAGGCGAGGGAGAGGGGCGACAAGAAGGCGCTCAAAGTTTTGGAGAACGGCGCGCCCGTGGACGGCGTCTATCCCGACAGGCGCAGCATGATGACCCAGCGCGACTGTCTGACCCGCTACGGCGGAGCCAATTACCGCCGCCGCGAAGGGTTGGTCAAATCGCTGCTCATGCCCCTTCTCAAGACAGACGAATACACCCTCGGGGATGTGGCGCGCTACGCCAAGGGCGCGACTTATCTTACGGGGAAACTTTGGAACGATGTGGTGGCGCTGCGCTTCGACGAGACGGTGAAGACTCTCGGGATGCCCGTCGTCATCACGCAGGGCGACCACGATTACAACACGCCGTCGAGCATAGCGCGGAAGTGGTTCGACGAGCTCGGCGCTCCTTACAAGAAATGGATATCTTTTGCCGAGTCGGCGCATTCTCCCGCGTTCGAGGAGCCCGAGAAGTGGGAGAGGGAAGTGCTCGCCGCCCTCGACGAGATAGGCGAAAAATTCCCGCTCAGGTAGCGAGAGCCGTGATATCAAAAAGACCGCGCGGAACGCCCGTGCGGTCTTTTTTCGTGCCCTCGCGCCGAGACGCCTGCGGCTCAGTAGTCCTTTCTGCCCACGATGTAGTCTATGTCGGTGTTGAAGTAGTCGGCGAGCAGCCAAAGACTGCGTATGGAAGGCTCCTTTTTGCCGAGCAGCCACGCCGAGATGGTGTTCTGTCTCAGCCCGATCTTCTCGGCGAGCGCGACCTGAGTCAGCCCGTTTTCTTTCATGAGTTCCCTGATCCTCTGCGCGACCTGGATGTTCATAGCCTGCCTCCGCGACGCTTATTACGCCTTGATGATAGCCCCAAGGGAGTAGCGGCAGACACGATTAGCCCCTTGGGGATACTTTCTTATGTCCGAGCGGCGGTGAGCGGGGAGCTTGGAGCGGGGAGCGGTGAGCGAGAACGGAGAACGGGGCGCGGGGGAGAGGGGGACGGGCACGCGCCCGCGCGTGGCGCGTGCGTTAAAATATGTCCGAGCGTATAAAATTATGCCGAAAAAGGGGTGCGATTTTTTTGACATCGGGGCGGCGATAGTGTATGATTTAACCATGTCGACCAGAGCGCAGGCGGTGAATGTCAAGACGGGCATCTTCGGCTCCCGCAATGTCGGTTCCCCCGACCATGACTGCCGCGCGGTCTCCGGCATGTCAAAGTAGTATCAGAAGGCAGTTCCATGTGTGCGAACTGCCTTTTTTTTCAACAGGAGGACTTATGAAAAAGGTTGCGGTCATCATGGGCAGCGACAGCGATATGCCGACCGTCTCCAAGGCGGTGGACACGCTTGGGGGGCTGGGCATCCCGACGGAGGTGCACATCTATTCCGCTCACCGCACTCCCGATGAGGCGGCGAAGTTCGCTTCGGACGCGCGTGCGAACGGGTTCGGCGCGATCATAGCGGCGGCGGGGAAGGCGGCGCATCTTGCGGGCGCTCTCGCGGCGCGCACCACGCTTCCCGTAATAGGGCTGCCCATAGGCGGGCACATGATGGGCGGGCTGGACGCTCTGCTTTCCACCGTGCAGATGCCCGCGGGCATACCCGTCGCGACCGTCGCCGTTGACGGAGCGGTGAACGCGGCTCTGCTCGCCGCCGAGATCCTCTCGGTCTCGGACGCGGACATCGCCCGCGCGCTGGACGAGAAGCGCGCTAAGGACACCGCCGCCGTGCTTGCAAAAGACGCGGCTCTCGCCGAAAAGGGGGAATGATGGAAAAGTCTTTCAGCGCATCCTATAAGCAGGCGGGCGTGGACATAACCGCGGGTTACCGCGCCGTCGAGCTCATGAAGAAACATATCGCGCGCACCATGACCTCGGGCGCGCTGTCCGACATAGGCGGGTTCGGCGGGCTGTTCGCGCTCGACCTCACCGGCATGAAGCAGCCCGTGCTCGTCAGCGGCACGGACGGCGTGGGCACCAAGCTCAAGTACGCCTTCCGCCTTAACAAGCACGACACGATAGGCATAGACTGCGTCGCCATGAGCGTCAACGATGTTATCTGCTGCGGCGCGAAGCCCCTCTTTTTCCTGGATTACATCGCCTGCGGCAAAAATGTCCCCGAGCGCATCGCGGAAGTGGTGTCGGGCGTCGCGGAGGGCTGCGTCCGCGCGGGCGCCGCGCTCATAGGCGGCGAGACCGCCGAGATGCCGGGGTTCTATCCCGAGGACGAATACGACCTCGCGGGGTTCGCCGTTGGCGTGGTGGACAAGAGCCGCATCCTCGACAAGAATACCATGCGCGCGGGCGACTCGGTCATAGCTCTGCCGTCTTCGGGCGCGCATTCCAACGGCTATTCCCTGATAAGAAAGGTATTCGAAGGCGAGGATCTCTCCGCGCCTTTCGGCGGCGGCACGCTCGGCGAAGCGCTGCTCGCGCCCACCGAGATATATGTGAGGCCCATGCTCGCGCTCTTTGACGAAGTGCGGGTGTCCGCCGTGTCGCATATCACGGGCGGCGGGTTCTACGAGAACATCCCGCGCAGCATCCCGGACGGGCTCGGCGCGGTCATAGAGAAGTCCGCCGTGCGCGTGCATCCTCTCTTCGGGCTCATCGCGGAGAAGGGTGGCGTCCCCGAGCGGGATATGTTCAACACCTTCAACATGGGCGTCGGCATGAGCGTCGTGGTGGCGGCGGAGGACGAGAGCAAGGCGCTTTCGGTGCTCCGCGCGGCGGGTACGGACGCGTATGTCATGGGCAGGATAGAGAAGTCGGAAGACAAGGTGAAGCTGGTATGACGGCGGACGGGAAAGTCGCGGTCGCGGTGTTCGTCACCGGCGGCGGCACAAATCTTCAGGCGATCATCGACGCCGCCGCGAGCGGGAAGATAACTTCCGCCGAGATATCTCTCGTCCTGTCGAGCAGGGGAGACGCCTACGCCCTCGAAAGGGCGAAGAAGGCGGGCATCCCCACGGCGGTGTGCGAGCGCTCGTCCTTTGACTCGCAGAGCGCATTCGAAGCGGCGATCCTCGGCGAAGTCGAGGCGCACGGCATCGACATGATCGTCCTCGCGGGGTTCATGAGCATACTGTCCCGCGACTTCACTTCGCGCTTCCCTGAGAGGATCCTGAATGTACACCCCTCACTCATCCCGCGCCACTCAGGCAAGGGTTACTACGGGCTGCGCGTGCACGAGTCGGTGCTGGCTTCGGGGGACAAGGTGACGGGCGCGACGGTGCATTTCGTCAACGAGATCCCCGACGGCGGGCGGATAATATCGCAAAAAGAGGTGGCTGTCCTTCCCGGGGACACCCCCGAGACGCTGCAAAAGCGGGTCATGCGCGAGGCGGAGTGGATACTCCTTCCGGAGGCGGTGGAGACCGTCGCGCGCGAGATCGCGGGCGGCAATAAACGGTAGAAAAAAGTTTTCGGAGGATATACGGCTATGAACAATCCGGCAACCGCCGACCTCGGCGCACTGCTCAGCTCAAACGCGTACCCCGGCAGAGGTATCGTCATCGGCACTTCCGCGGACGGCAAAAAAGCCATGTTTGCCTATTTCATCATGGGCAGGAGCGAGAACAGCCGCAACCGCGTCTTCGTCGAGAAGAAGGACGAACTCGTCATCTACCCCTTCGACGAGAGCAAGGTGACCGATCCTTCGCTCATCATCTATTCCCCCGTCCGCAGGGTGTGGAACCAGTGGGTGGTGACCAACGGCGATCAGACGGACACGGTGGTGGACGGACTGCTTGCGGGCAAGAGTTTCGCCATCTCGCTCGAATCCAGGAAATTCGAGCCCGACGCGCCCAACTACACCCCGAGGATAAGCGGGCTGCTCGATCTCGAGAGCGGCTATCGCTACAAGCTCAGCATCTTGAAATGCACGGACGGCAAGGGCGGCGCGTGCGGAAGATATTGCTTCGTCTACGAACCCGAGGCGGGCATAGGTCACTTCATCCACACTTACGCCGGCGACGGACAGCCGCTGCCTTCCTTTGCGGGCGAGCCCGAGAGGGTGTCTCTCCCCGCCGACATCGACGCGTTGGCGGATACGCTCTGGAGCAGCCTCGATCCCGACAACAAAGTGTCGCTCTATGTGTGCGCGATAGACCTCGAGACCCTGGAGGCGGAAAGCCGTCTCTTCAACAAGAACAAGAAGGCGTGATATGAACGAATTCGAACTCAAATACGGCTGCAATCCCAATCAGAAACCTTCGCGTATCTTCATGGAGGACGGCTCCGATCTTCCCATAGAGATACTTTCGGGACGCCCCGGATACATCAACTTCCTCGACGCTTTCAACAGCTGGCAGCTCGTGCGCGAGCTCAGCGAGGCGACCGGCGAGATCTCCGCGACTTCCTTCAAACATGTCAGTCCCACTTCGGCTGCGCTCGGCAGGAAGCTCGACGACAAGCTGAAAAAGGCGTGCTTCGTGGACGACATCGAAGGG
Source organism: Candidatus Limadaptatus stercoripullorum (assembly GCA_018713795.1). Taxonomy (GTDB): domain Bacteria; phylum Bacillota; class Clostridia; order Christensenellales; family CAG-917; genus Limadaptatus; species Limadaptatus stercoripullorum. The sequence goes on along the minus strand of DVOE01000076.1, from coordinate 21,428 downwards.
CTGGACGACAGCCCGGTCGCTTGCGCGTACGCAAGGGCGCGCGGCACGGACAGGATGTCCTCCTTCGGCGATTGGATAGCGCTCTCCGACACCTGCGACGAGGTGTGCGCGAAGATAATCGCGAGAGAGGTGTCCGACGGCATAATCGCCCCCGCTTACACCAAGGGCGCGCTGGATATCCTCCGCACCAAGCGCAAGGGCAACTACAACATCGTCAAGATAGACGCCGGCTATGTTCCCGCTCCCGTCGAGCGCAAGCAGGTGTTCGGCATCACCTTCGAGCAGGGCAGGAACAACTTTAGGATCGACCGCGAACTGCTTTCGAATGTGGTGACCAAACGCGCGCTCACCGAGGCGGCGGCGACAGACCTCATCGTCGCGCTCATCACCCTCAAGTACACCCAGTCCAACTCGGTCGCGTACGCGGTGGACGGGCAGGCGATAGGCGTCGGCGCGGGACAGCAGTCGAGGATACATTGCACCCGCCTCGCCGGACAGAAAGCGGACCTGTGGCACCTCAGACAGCACGATAAAGTGCTTGGTCTGCAATTTGCGCCCGGCGTCGGCAGACCTGAGAAAAACAACATAATCGACATTTACCTCTCCGAAGACAGCGAGGATGTCATCGGCGACGGCGTGTGGAGAAACTACTTCGCCGTCCGCCCCGAACCCTTTACCGCGCGCGAGAAGAAAGAGTATCTCGCCTGCCTCAGAGGGGTGTCCCTCGCGTCCGACGCGTTCTTCCCCTTCGACGACAATGTCGTGCGCGCGTTCAAGAGCGGCGTGGAGTTCATCGCCGAGCCCGGCGGCTCGGTGCGCGACGATCTCGTCATCGAGACATGCGACCGCCTGAACATCGCCATGGCGTTCACGGGGATGAGACTTTTCCATCATTGAGGCGCATATGAACATCGCCGTCATAGGTTCGGGCGGGCGCGAGCACGCCATCATAAAGAGCTTGAAGAAAAGTCCGCTCGCGGACAGGATATATGCGTTGCCGGGGAACGGCGGCATGGCGGGAGACGCCGAGTGCGTGCCCGTCGGCGCCAAGGATATCCCGGCGATAGTCGAGTTCTGCACCCGTGAGAAGATAGATTATTGCGTGGTCGCTCCCGACGATCCGCTGGTGCTCGGGGCGGTGGACGCCCTCGAAGACGCGGGTATCGCGTGTTTCGGTCCGCGCAAGAGAGCCGCCGTCATCGAAGGCAGCAAGGCATTTGCAAAGGGTCTCATGACCCGCTACGGCATCCCCACCGCGCGCTACGCCGATTTTGACGACGAGGCGGCGGCGGTGAGCTATATAGACTCGCTCCCCGAAGGCAATGTCGTGGTCAAGGCGGACGGGCTGGCGCTCGGAAAGGGCGTCATACTCGCGTCCTCGCGCGCCGAAGCCAAAGCCGCCGTGCATTCCATGATGGCGGAAAAGCAGTTCGGCGACAGCGGCAGCAGAGTGGTCATCGAGGAGTTCCTGACCGGTCCCGAGGTGTCCGTGCTCGCGTTCACCGACGGCGAGAATATCGCGCCCATGGTGTCCAGCATGGACCATAAGCGCGCCCTCGACGGCGACAGGGGGCTGAACACCGGCGGCATGGGCACCGTTGCGCCCAATCCCTACTACACGGACGAGATAGCGGACGAGTGTATGCGGCGGATATTCCTGCCCACCGTCCGCGCCATGAAGGCGGAGGGCAGACCTTTCAAAGGCTGTCTGTACTTCGGGCTCATGCTGACGGCGGACGGACCCAAGGTCATCGAATACAACTGCCGCTTCGGCGATCCCGAGACGCAGGTGGTGCTGCCGCTTTTGAAGAGCGACCTTCTCACGGTCATGCTCGCCTGCACCGAGGGCAGACTTCGCCCCGAGGATGTCGTCTTCGAGGACGGCGCGGCTTGCTGCGTGATAGTGGCGTCCGAGGGCTATCCCGCCTCGTACAAGACGGGGTTCGAGATAGAGATCGCGGGCACCGACTGCGAGATCTTCATCGCGGGCGCAAAGCTTTCGGAGGGCAGGCTCATGACCTCGGGGGGCAGAGTGCTCGGCGTCACCGCCACCGCGCCCACTCTTTCGGAAGCGGTGAAAAAGGCGTATGCGGGAGTGGACAAAGTGCGCTTTACGGGCGCGTATCACCGCAGCGACATAGGCGCGAGAGCGCTCGCCGCGGCGGACGGGAGGTAATATGGTCTACAGAGTTTTCGTGGAGAAGAAGCCCGAACTCGCCGCAGAGGCGAGGGCGCTCATGGCGGACGCGGTGCAGACCCTCGGCATAAGCGGGCTCACGCGCGTTCGCGTCATCAACCGCTACGACGCCGAAGGCGTGAGCAAAGAACTCTTCGATTACGCGGTGCGCAACATCTTCTCGGAGCCGCAGCTGGACACGGCATCCGCCGAGGCGGACACCGTAGGTGCGGCGGCGGTGTTTGCTGTCGAACCCCTTCCCGGGCAGTTCGATCAGCGCGCGGACAGCGCGGCGCAGTGCATACAGATCGTCTCTCAGGGCGAGCGTCCTGCGGTCGCGACAGCGAAGGTCTACGCTCTCTACGGCGACATCACCAAAGATGACGCCGAGCGCATAAAACGGTATGTCATCAACCCGGTCGAGTGTCGTGAAGCCTCGTTTGCGCTGCCCGAGACGCTGAAAGCCGAATTCGCGGTGCCCACCGAAGTCGCGACGGTGAAGGGTTTCACCGAGCTTCCCGACGACAAAGCGGCGGCGTTCGCGGCGGAGTATTCGCTCGCTATGGACGCCGACGATGTCAGGTTCTGCCGCGACTATTTCCGCACCGAAAAGCGCGATCCCACGCTCACCGAGATAAGGATGATCGACACCTATTGGTCGGATCACTGCCGCCACACCACCTTCCTCACCACCGTGGACGGGGTGGAGTTCGAGAGCGAGCTCGGCAAAAAGGAGTGGCAGGCGTATCTCGACGCACGCAAAGAACTCGGCAGGGAGAATAAGCCCGTCAACCTCATGGATATCGCCACCATAGCCGCCAAGCAGCTGAGGAAGGAGGGCAGGCTCGCGGGGCTCGACGAGTCCGACGAGATCAATGCCTGCACGGTCAGGATAAAGGTGGATGTGGACGGCAAGGACGAGGATTGGCTGCTGCTTTTCAAGAACGAGACGCACAATCATCCCACCGAGATAGAGCCTTTCGGCGGCGCGGCGACCTGTATAGGCGGCGCCATCCGCGATCCTTTGAGCGGCAGGGCGTATGTCTATTCGGCGATGCGCGTCACGGGCGCGGGCGATCCGCTCGTCCCGCTTTCGGAGACGCTGCCCGGCAAGCTGCCGCAAAAGAAGATAGTCACCACCGCAGCGGCGGGCTACAGCTCTTACGGCAACCAGATAGGGCTCGCCACCGGCATGGTGGACGAGATATATCATCCCGGCTATGTCGCCAAGCGCCTCGAGATAGGCGCGGTGACGGGCGCGGTGCCCGCGCGCAATGTGGTGCGCGAGTGTCCGGCTCCCGGCGATGTGGTCATACTGCTCGGCGGACGCACCGGGCGCGACGGCTGCGGCGGCGCAACGGGTTCTTCCAAGGCGCATAGCGCGGCTTCGCTCACCGAATGCGGCGCGGAAGTGCAGAAGGGCAACGCGCCCGAGGAGCGCAAGCTCCAAAGACTGTTCAGAAATCCCGAGGCGTCTCTCCTCATCAAGAGGTGCAACGACTTCGGCGCGGGCGGCGTTTCTGTCGCGATAGGCGAACTTGCGGACGGTCTGGTCATCGACCTCAACGCCGTGCCCAAGAAGTATGAGGGTCTCGACGGCACCGAGCTCGCGATAAGCGAATCGCAGGAGCGTATGGCGGTGGTGGTCGCCCCGGAAGACGCGGAGAAGTTCAAAGCGCTCGCCGAGGCGGAGAATCTCGAAGCCACCGTCGTCGCCGTCGTCACCGAGGAGCCAAGGCTCAGGATGAAATGGAACGGCAAGACCATCGTCGACATTTCCCGCGAATTCCTTTCCTCGAACGGCGCCGAAAAGCACACGCGGGCGAAGATATCAGCCCCGAAAGATTTTTCCGCCGCCGTCCCCGCGGATTTCAGGGACGGTATGCTCGACCTCGCGTCCGACCTCAATGTCTGTTCCAAGCGCGGGCTTTCGGAGAGGTTTGACAGCACCATAGGCGCGGGCACCGTGCTCATGCCTTTCGGCGGCAAAAAACAGCTCACGCCCGTACAGTGCATGGTCAACAAGATCTCGGTGGAAAAGGGCGAAACGAGCACTTGTTCGCTCATGTCGTGGGGCTTCGACCCCTATATCGGCGAAAAGAGCCCCTTCCACGCCGCGTATCTCGCAGTCACCGAGAGCCTTGCCAAGCTCATCACGACGGGCGCGGACAGGAAGGGCACCTATTTCACTTTCCAGGAATATTTCGAGAAGCCCGGCACCGATCCCGCAAGATGGGGCAAGCCGCTCGCCGCGCTGCTCGGAGCCTACCGCGCTCAGCGCGATCTCGGCATAGGCGCGATAGGCGGGAAGGACAGCATGAGCGGGACTTTCGAGCACCTCGATGTTCCCCCGACGCTGGTCTCGTTCGCGGTGACCACGGCGTCCGCGCGGGATATCATATCCCCCGAATTCAAGCGTGCGGGCAGCGAAGTCAGGCTGTTTGCGTGTCCCTACGGCGAGGACGGACTGCCGGTGGCGGCAGAGTTCCTCGCGCTCGCGGACAAGGTGACGGAGATGATACGCAGCGGGAAAGCGCTCGCTGTCTGGACGCCCGCCGCCGGCGGCGTCGCCGCGGGAGTCATGAAGATGTGCTTCGGCAACGGCTTCGGATTCGAGTATGCGGACGGCGTGACGCTTCGCGACATCTTCCGCCGCGAGATAGGCTCCTTTGTAGTGGAGTGCGCGGAGGGCGAGAAGGGCGGCAAGCTGCTCGGAAAAGTGACGGATGACGGCAGGATGACCATGGGCGGCGAGAGCGTCTCCATGGACGAGCTGCTCGCGGCTTACGAAAACAAGCTCGAACCCGTCTTCTCCTGCAACATAGAACAAAAGATCGAGGGGCTGCACAATGTGTCTTACGAGTGCGGCGGCGCGAGAAGATCTTCGGTGAAGTGCGCTTCGCCGAGGGTGCTCATCCCGGTGTTCCCGGGCACCAACTGCGAGTACGACACGGCAAAGGCAGCCGAGCGCGCGGGCGCCAAGGCGGAGATATTCGTCATCAACAACCTCACTTCCGCGGGGATAGCCCGTTCGGCGGAAGAGTTCGCGCGGCGCGCCGAAGAGGCGCAGGTCATCTTCATTCCCGGCGGTTTCTCGGGCGGTGACGAACCCGACGGCAGCGGCAAGTTCATCACCTCTTTCTTCAGGAACGCCCGCGTCACCGAAGCGGTGAGGCGGCTGCTCGGCAAACGCGACGGGCTGATCGCCGGCATATGCAACGGGTTCCAGGCGCTCATCAAGCTCGGTCTGGTCACCTACGGCGACATCACCGAACCAAAAGCCGACGATCCCACGCTCACTTACAACACCATCGCGCGCCACCAGTCGCGCATAGTCAGGACGAGGATCGCCTCCGATCTCTCGCCGTGGCTTAGCAAAGTCAGGGTCGGCGACATCGTGAGCGTGCCCGTGTCCCACGGTGAAGGCAGGTTCATGGCGACTCCCGAGTGGCTCCGCCGTCTGGAAGCGGCGGGACAGATCGCCACTCAGTATGTCGATCTCGAAGGGAACGCCGCCGAGGATGTGGCGTTCAATCCCAACGGCAGCGATCTCGCGGTCGAAGGCATGACTTCGCCCGACGGCAGAGTGCTCGGCAAGATGGGGCACAGCGAGCGCGTGGGCGACGGGCTTTACCGCAATGTTCCCGGCAACTACGATATCGGACTTTTCGAGTCCGCAGTCTATTATTTCGGTTAGGAGGCATCATGGCTAAGTATTTTGAAGAACCCTCGAGGACTTTCAGCGAGTATCTGCTCATCCCGGGCTACACGGACGAGAACTGCATCCCCGCCAATGTCAGCCTGCGCACGCCGCTCGTGCGCTTCAAAAAGGGCGAAGAGAGCGCGATCTCGCTCAACATCCCGCTCGTGTCCGCGATCATGCAGTCGGTCAGCAACGACCGCCTCGCGATAGCGCTCGCACGCGAAGGCGGCATGAGCTTCATCTACGGCTCACAGTCCCCCGAAAACGAAGCGGCTATGGTCAGGCGGGTCAAGAATTATAAGGCGGGGTTCGTGGTCTCCGACTCCAACCTCACCCCCGACGACACTCTCGCCGCCGTGGTCGAGCTGGTCAAGACCAAGGGGCACAACACCATCGCCGTCACCGACGACGGCACCAGCTCAGGTAAACTGCTCGGCATCGTCACCGGCAGGGACTACCGCGTCAGCCGCATGTCCCCCGACATGAAGGTCAAAGAGTTCATGACCCCGCGCGAGAAACTTGTCACCGCGCCGCTCGGCATAGGGCTCGCGGAAGCCAACGACATCATTTGGGATCACAAGCTCAACGCCATCCCCATCGTCGACGAGAACGATCGCCTGCAATATTTCGTGTTCAGGAAGGACTACGATCAGCACAAGAAGAATCCTCTCGAGATGTTGGACGACGACAAGAGATACATGGTCGGCGCGGGCATCAACACCCTCGACTACGAGACCCGCGTGCCCGCCCTCGTCGAGGCGGGAGCGGATGTGCTTTGCATAGACTCCTCCGAGGGCTACAGCATCTGGCAGAAGCGCACGCTTGATTTCATCCGCAGCCGCTACGGCGACAAGGTGCGCGTGGGCGCGGGCAATGTCGTTGACAGAGAGGGCTTCCTCTTCCTCGCCGAGGCGGGAGCGGACTTTGTCAAGGTCGGCATAGGCGGCGGTTCCATCTGCATAACCCGCGAACAAAAAGGTATCGGACGCGGGCAGGCGAGCGCGCTCATCGAAGTCGCAGCCGCGCGCGACGAGTACTTTGAAAAGACCGGCATATATGTCCCCATCTGCTCGGACGGCGGCATAGTGCACGACTATCACATGACTCTCGCCCTCGCGATGGGCGCCGATTTCCTCATGCTGGGGAGATATTTCGCCCGCTTCGACGAGAGCCCGACCAACAAGCTCAACATCAACGGCAACTATGTCAAGGAGTATTGGGGCGAAGGCAGCAACCGCGCCCGCAACTGGCAGCGCTACGACCTCGGCGGCAAGTCCGGGCTCTCCTTCGAAGAGGGCGTGGACAGCTATGTCCCCTACGCCGGCAGGCTGAAGGACAATGTCGAGCGCAGTCTCTACAAGGTGCGTTCCACCATGTGCAACTGCGGCGCCATCACCATCAAACAGCTCCAGAAGACCGCAAAACTCACCGTCGTGTCCGCCACAAGCATAACCGAGGGCGGCGCGCACGATGTCATCCAGAAGAACACAACTTACATCAACAACTGATATGACCATCATCGACGGAAAGCTGGTTAGCAGCGAGACAAGAAAGCAGATAGCGGCGGAAGTCGCCGCCCTCCCTCAGGACAAGTGCGGCAGGATAGGGCTCGCGGTCATACTCGTGGGCGACGATCCCGCAAGTCAGGTCTATGTGCGCAACAAGATCAACGCCTGCGCGGAGGTCGGGATCGCCTCCACGCTCATCAGGATGCCCGCAGAATCGAGGCAGGAAGAGGTGCTCGAAAAGATCACCGCCCTGAACGCCGACCCCGAGATCAACGGCATTCTCGTGCAGCTCCCCCTTCCCCGCCATCTCGACGAATCCGCGCTGCTTCGCGCGATAGATCCCGCTAAGGATGTGGACGGCTGCCATTTCGTGCAGAAGGGCAAGCTCTGGATAGGGGAGCCCGAGGTCATCCCGTGCACCCCCTACGGCGTCATGAAGCTCATCGACTACTACGGCATAGCCTGCGAAGGCAAGAGGGCGGTGGTCATCGGGCGCTCCAATCTTGTCGGCAAACCGCTCGCGCAGCTGCTCCTCGACAAGAACGCGACCGTGACCATATGTCACAGCCGCACCCGCGACCTCGGCGCGATCACCCGCGAGGCGGATATCGTCTGCGTCGCGATAGGGGTGCCGAAGTTCCTGAAGGCGGACATGGTGAAGGAAGGCGCGGTGGTCATAGATGTCGGCATGGACCGCGACGAGAACGGCAAGCTCTGCGGCGATGTCGATTACGCGGCGGTCGCCCCAAAGTGTTCTTTCATCACTCCCGTTCCCGGCGGCGTCGGTCCCATGACGGTGACCATGCTGCTCGCAAACACAGTGAAAACTTACCGTTTGCAGCACGGTCTCGAGGGCTGACCGGAGGGGCGCTTAGCGGCTTAACAGGCGCGTACACTTTTCGTGTACCGACCACAAAACACAAATCGTGTACGAATTCTGCGGCGCGGCACCCCGAGTGCGCGCCGCACTCTTGACTTCGCGCGCGGGCGCGTGGTATAATCGCGTGTGGCGCGAAGCCAAACGGAGAGAAATATGAAACTCGGAAAGATAGGACATATAGGCATAGTCGTCCGCGACCTCGAGAAGGCAAAGGAGGAGTACTCCCGCGTGTTCGGCATCGACAAGTGGTATGAGCTCACCTACGACAGCCCCCTCGACATGACTTACCGCGGTGAGAAGCGTGACTGCAATGTCACCCTCTATTTCGGCGGCAAGGGGCATACGGCGATCGAACTCATCTACACAGAGGGCGACGACAACATCTACACAGCTTTCCTCGCAAGGAGGGGAGAGGGGATACATCACATTCAGTACAATGTCAAGGATCTGGACGCTGCTATCGCGCATTTTGCGGAGAGCGGCTGGAAGGTGCTGCAATCGGCGACTTTCGGGTCGGCGGGCGCGCGCATAAGGTACGCGTATGTCGGCAAGAGCGAGGACGACACCGTGGTCGAGCTCATCGAGACCACCCTCAAGGGCGGCATAAAGAAGGGGGATATGCCCTTCGAGACTCAGCTCGCCGCGCTCACCGGCAACTACAGAAAACTTAAGTGAAAAGGCGGCTTCCGCCGCAGGGAGATAATATGGAAAACGCAAATATCGGGGAGCAGAAGTACAAGATGCTGTTTTCGCCCATGAGGATAGGGGCGCTCGAGATCAAAAACAGGATAGTCATGCCGCCCATGATGATGGGGTTCGGTCAGCCCGACGGCTGTCCGACCGAGATGCTCATGGACTACTACGAGGAGCGCGCCAAGGGCGGCACCGGGCTCATCATCACCGAGATCACCCGCGTCAACGACGACCACGGCGCGGCGGCGTTCAATCAGCTCGCGATGTCGCACGACTATCATATCGAGCCCATGCGCGAGATGGCGAACAGGATAAAGAGGCACGGAGCGCGCTTTTTCGTGCAGCTCCACCATCCCGGCAGGCAGAACATCGGCATCATGATCCACATGATCCCGCTCACCAATTTCTGCTCCAAGCTCTGCAAAAATTTCCCGAAACTCGTCTACAAGATGGCGCCCGGCATAGGCAAGAAGATGATCGCGAAAGGGCTGGTGTTCGCTTCTCCCGGTCCCTCCAAGTGCGAGCCGAGCAAAGTGGCGGGCGGGCATGTCCGCGGCTTTTCTCACCGCGAGGTCAAAAAGCTCATCCGCGAGTTCATCGAAGCCGCGGTGCGCTGCAAGAAAGCGGGCGTGGACGGCGTCGAGCTGCACGCCGCGCACGGCTATCTGCTCCAGCAGTTCCTGAGCCCCAACACCAACAAGCGCACGGACGAGTACGGCGGCAGTTTCGAGAACAGACTGCGCTTTGTCACCGATATCCTGAAAGGCATTAAGGAAGCCTGCGGCAAGGATTATCCCGTCATTGTCCGCCTCAGCGTCGACGAGTGCTACGACAGGATAGGCGAGCCCGGAAAAGGCTACGGGCTTGAGGAAGGCGTGAAGTACGCCGTCGCCCTCAAAGAGGCGGGTGCGGACGCTATCGATGTCTCCTCCGCGGCGTACGACACTTACAACTGGTGGCTGGAACCCACTTCCTTCGACTGCGGCTGGCGCGCTTACATGGCTGCCGCCGTCAAGAAGGCGGTCGGGGATCTCCCCGTTCTCGCCGCGAATATCATCCGTTCGGCGGAGCAGGCGGAGCGCCAGATCGAGGCGGGGATGCAGGATTTCGCGGTGTTCGGAAGACCGCATATCGCCGATCCCCATCTCACCGAAAAAATGCAGAACGGGCAGGAGAAGGACATAAAACGCTGCATAAACTGCCTTTATTGCATAGAAAGCATGATGGACAACGCGTTCGTCGGCAAGCACGGTTGCTGTTCGGTCAACCCCGGTCTCGGCGAGGAACGCAGGCTCGCAGGGCTTGAAAAAGACGGTGCGGGCAGAAAGGTGACCGTGGTCGGCGCGGGCGTCGCGGGGCTCACCGCCGCCGAGATGCTCTCCCGCCGCGGGTTCGATGTCACCGTCTACGAAAAGGAAGATATCGCGGGCGGGCAGATCAACCTCGCCGACAAGGGACCCAAGAAGGAGAAGATAGGCTGGTGCGCCGAAGATCTTCTGAACGCCGCGACCAAGGCGGGCGCCAAGGTCGTGTTCGGGAAACAAGTGACGGCGGAGGATATCCTCGCGGAGGGCGCGTACGCAGTCGTCGTCGCGACGGGCGCGGTCGCGCTCCGTCCCCGTTCCATCCCCGGCACGGACGGAGAAAATGTCTACACCACCACGCAGATCCTGGACGGCTCGGTCAAACTCTCGGGCGAGAAGGTCGCCGTCATCGGCACGGGCATGACGGGTCTCGAGACCGGCGAACTGCTCGCGGAAGGCGGCAACAAACTCCTCTTTGTGGAGATGGCTCCCGAGGTCGCTCCCGGCACCTGGTTCCAGCATATCGACGACGCCATGCCCAAGCTCAAAGCCGCGGGCGCGGAGTTCCTGCTTTCCACCAAACTCGTCTCGATAGGGGAGGGCGGCATCGAGGTCTGTGAGGTCTCGGGCAAGGCGCCCGTCTCCCGCCACATAGACTGCGACGCGGTCGTGCTCTCTCTCGGCGCGCGTCCCGTCTCCGAACTCGCGAAGGCGCTCGAAGGCAAGGTCGAGAGGCTGTTTACGGTCGGCGACGCGGTCAAGGTCGGAAGGATCGCCGAGGCGACCGCCGCGGCGTACGATGTCGCGATGAACAAGATCAAATAACCCGTCATCTAACCGCACGGATCGCCGCTTTCCGCGGCGCAGACGACAAAAAAACATCCGCCGCGTCATGCGGCGGATATTTGTTTTTTCGGGGAAAAAGCGAGCTTACTTTTTGAGCTCCGCGAGGAACTCCTCGATCTTGTCGAGGGCGGTCTTTATGGCGTCCACGGAGTAGGCGTAGGAGATGCGGACGAAGTCCTTTCCGGAGTCGCCGAACGCCGAGCCCGGGACGACCGCGACATTCTTTGCGTCGAGGAGGGCGAGGGCGAACTGTTCGCCGTCCATGCCCGTCGAGGCGACGCAGGGGAAGGCGTAGAACGCGCCGCGCGGTTCGAAGCAGGTGAGCCCGAGGGCGTTGAGCCTGTCCACGAGATAGCGCCTGCGCTCGTCGTACTTCGCGCGCATCTCGGAGACTTCGAGGAAGCCGTCTCCCATGGAGACTTCGAGGGCGGCGAGAGCGGCATATTGAGCGGCGGTGGGCGCGCACATTATGGCGTACTGGTGGATCTTGTAGACCACATCCATTATGGGGCGCGGCGCGCAGATGTAGCCGAGGCGCCAGCCGGTCATGGCGAACGCTTTGCTGAATCCGCTGAGCACTATGGTGCGCTCGCGCATACCCTCGAGCGAGGCGATGGAAGTGAACTTCGCCCCGCCGTAGACCAGCTCGCCGTAGATCTCGTCGGAGAAGACCATGAGGTCGTGTTTAAGGATGACGGGAGCGATCTTTTCGAGGTCGGACTTTTCCATTATGCCGCCGGTGGGGTTGTTGGGGAAAGCGACGACGACGGCTTTTGTGCGGGGGGTTATCGCCGCTTCGAGGGCGGCGGCGTCGAGTTTGAATTCGTTTTCGATGGTGCACCTGACGGGCACGGGGGTGGCTCCGGTCAGCGACACGAGGGGAGCGTAGCAGACAAAGCAGGGTTCGGGCACGAGTATCTCGTCCCCGGGTGCGCATATCGCGCGGAAAGCGGCGTCCAAGCCCTCGGACGCGCCGACGGTGACGATGATCTCGCTCGCGGGGTCGTAGTGCACTCCGATGAACCCGTCGAGGTACTCGGAGATGGCGCGGCGAAGCTGGATGAGACCGGCATTCGCGGTGTACTGCGTCTTGCCTTCGAGGATGCTGTTTATGCCGGCTCTGCTGAACTTTTCGGGGGTGACGAAGTCGGGCTCGCCCACGCCCAGCGAAATGCAGTCCTTACGCGTCGCGGCGATCTCGAAGAACTTGCGGATGCCGGACGGCTTCATGTCTCTTGCTACGGGATTGAGTTTTGAGCTGTAATCCATCATTTTCCACCTTTCCCGCACGGCACTTTCCCGCCGCGCGGCCTTTAATGCGATTCTAACACCGAATGATTAACTTTTCAACCTTTTTTTGCGGGAGAGGGAGCGGAGGCCGCCGCGGGCGTGTGTTTTATGCGGCGAAAGCGCAAACTTAGGGCGAACGCCGTTGAAATGAGCGGCATAGTGTGATAGCATGTTTTCGAGGTGGAATATGAAAAAACTCGTTTCCGTGATAGGCGACAGCGCGATAGAAAAGGACGGCGCGAAGTACAAGGCGGCGTTTTCGATAGGCAAAGCGCTGGTGGACAACGGCTACCGCGTGGCGTCCGGCGGACTGGGCGGCGTGATGGCGGCGGCGTTTGACGGCGCGCGCTCTTCGAAGTTCTATTCGGAGGGCGACACCGTGGCGATACTCCCCATGTTCGACCGCGGACAGGCGAACGACAGCGCGGACATAATCATCGCGACGGGGCTGGATCTATACAGGAATGTCATCGTTGCAAACTCCGACGCCGTAATAGCCGTCGGCGGCGGGGCGGGGACGCTCACCGAGATATGCAACGCCTGGGCGCTGCGCAGGCTCATCCTCGCCGTCAAAGGCGTGGACGGCTGGAGCTCGCGGGTGGCGGACATACGGCTGGACGAGCGCATAAGGCACCCCGAGATAGAGGAAGACCGCATCTTCGGCGTGTCCTCGGCGGAAGAGGCGATGGCGCTCCTTGAAAAGTACATCCCGCTCTACGAGGCGGGGAGCGTCTACACCGGCATCCGCCCCGCGGAGTGAAAATCGCGGCGCTTATTGACAAATCGGTATGCGCGGGGTAATATCGAGCCGTAAGCCGACCCGCACGGCGCGGGAGGCGCAGGGAGGGAGTTATGTACTGTGACAAGTGCGGTCACGAATTGCAGGGGTTTTCCCTGATATGCCCGTGTTGCGGCGGCACATACGGAGAGCCCGAGCCCGACGCTCCCGTCGAAGACGAAAAGCCCGTCGAAGACGAAAAGCCCGTCGAAGACGAAAAGCCCGCCGAAGACGAAAAACCCGCAGAGCAGGAGCAGCCCGCAGGGCAGGTTCCGCCGGTCTATATCGAGCAAACGAACGGTTGCGCCGTCGCGGGACTCGTCTTCGCGTTCCTGTTCCCCATTCTCGGGCTGATCTTGAGCTGCCTTGGGTTCAAGCGCTCCAAACTCACGGGTGACAAATACAAAGGGGTCGCCATCGCGGGCATAGTCATCGCGTCGATATTGACGCTCGTGTCGCTCGTATTGATCGCGCTCCTCATCGTTTTAGTGATCGCGATCCCCGCCGTTGCAGGGGGGACGGCGCCTCCCGTGATAGAGGCGTTCGTACAAGCCATAGGCGAAGCGTTCGCAAAAGCCATCCAACAGATGTTCACCGGCGGAACGGGCGGGACGGAGACGGCGGAAGCGCTTTTTGCGGCGGCGCCGTTCATCTGAGATCCGCACAGACTGCGAAAACGCGGCGCGAGCCGCGTTTTTTGTTGCGTTTTTAGGGTGGGCGTTTACGCCGGGAGGAGCGCGAGAGAGCAAGAAAAGACATTGACAGCGCGGGCGCGCGGGCGGATAATATGCTTTGATAACGATACATTCGCCCGCGTGTGTTCACGCTCGGGCGCAGGGGAGGGACGCATGGTCGAGAGGATGCTGCTTTATCCTCGCCATATCGGTGCGCTTCGCGCCGTGAGGGCTTCCATACATACCGTCGTTGCGGGGCTTGACGCCGAGAGGCTGACTTCTTCGGAACCCGTGCCGTTCGAAGAGGCGCCGTCCGCCGAGTTCGAGCCCACCCGCAAAGGCGAGGTATGGGGCGGGTTGTACGACTGCTGCCTGTTCAGGTTCCGCGGCGAAGTGCCCGCGTCCGCGAAAGGCAAACATGTCGTCCTCATCATCGACACCGAAGGCGAGGGACTTGCGCGGGACATGACGGCAGGCGGCGCGCCCATGCAGGGGCTGACGCACATAATGTCCGCGATAGACGCCGTGCAGAGCGTTCCCGGCAAGCGCGTGGTCGAGTTCCTGGACTGCGCGGAGGGCGGAGAGCGCGTGGATGTCATGGTGGACGCGGGCTTCAACGACATTGCGAGAAAGCACAAGAAAGTGCGCCTCGGGAAGGCGGTCATCGCGGTGCGCGACGATCTTGCCGTGAGGTATTACTACGACTATCTCGTCCTTTTCCAACTGCTTCTTACCCTCGGGAAAAACAAAAACCTGACCTCCGCCGATGCGCGGGAGATAGATTCGCTGCTGAGAAGGAGCTACGCCGCATGGGGACGGGACAGACAGGTCGCCGCCGCCATGCTCGAAGAGCGCCTCAACACCCCCAACGGCGCTGCGGTCAACGAATACGCCGCGGTGGGGCACGCGCACTTGGATCTTGCATGGCTGTGGCCTCTTCGCGAGACGCACAGAAAAGCCGCCCGCACCTTCGCGACCGCGCTTAAAAACATAGAGCGCTATCCCCGCTACATATTCGGCGCGTCGCAGGCGCAGCAGTTCGAGTGGATGGAAAATGAACAGCCCGAGATATTCCGCGGACTGCAAAAAGCCGTCCACGACGGGCGCATAGAGATACAGGGCGGGATGTGGACGGAGTGCGACTGCAATCTCCCGTCCGGCGAGTCGCTGATCAGACAGTTCACGATGGGGGAGGAGTACTTCGACGAGAAATTTGGCGTGCGCACCGATCTCACATGGCTGCCCGATGTGTTCGGCTTCCCCGCCTCTCTGCCGCAGATCATGAAAAAGTGCGGCAAAGAGTACTTCATGACCATCAAGCTCAGCTGGAACGAGCACAACAAGTTCCCTTACCGCACCTTCCGCTGGAAGGGCATAGACGGCAGTGAAGTGGTGGCGCACATGCCGCCGCAGGGGGATTACAATTCCTCGGGCTGTCCCATCGCGGTCGTGAAGTCGGATCTCAAAAACGATCAGAGCAAGGACTTCAAAGAGGCGCTCATCGCCTACGGCGTGGGCGACGGCGGCGGCGGTCCCGGGGAAGGACATCTCGAATGCGTCATGCGCGAGGCGGACATCAAGGGCTTGAGCAAGGTCGTCCCCTCGTCCGCGCGGGCGTTCTACGAGCGGCTTGGGCGCGAGCGCGACCGTATGCCCGTCTACGAGGGTGAACTTTACCTTGAAAAACATCAGGGCACCTACACCTCTCAGGCGCGCAACAAATTGAACAACAGACTGCTCGAGCGCGCTCTTCACAAGTGCGAATGGCTGGCGGCGGCGGCTCTTATAAGGGGCATAGACCACGACCGCGAGATGCTTCGCCGCGTGTGGAAAGAGGTGCTGCTTTACCAATTCCACGACATAATCCCCGGCTCCGCGATAGGCGCGGTCTACAAGGTCACGGGCGAGCGCTACCGCAAGATGCTCCTCGAGGTGGAAAAGGAGAGCGCGAGGCTTTACGCCGCCATATCCCGCGCGGACGGCGGCGAAAGCTCCGAGACGGTCGTCAACGCGTCCCCCTTCGATTTTGAAGGCAGGATACGCACGGCGAGCGGCTGGCGGAAGGCGAGCGTGCCCGCGTATTCCGCGGCGGCGTCAGTCCCCGACGACGCGCCCCACGGCGAGCTCACCGCGGGCGGCGGCGTCATATCCAACGGCATCCTCCGCGCGGAGATCGCAAAGGACGGCAGCATAACTTCCCTCAAACTCCTCGGGAGCGACAGGGAATTTGCGGCGAAGTATCTCAACAGATTGGTCGTTTACAGTGATCCCAGGATGCATTACGATGCCTGGGACATCAACATCCGCTACCCGCACATGAAAAAGAGGGCTCTCCGCGCTAAGTCGGTGGAGTTCAAGGTCGAAGGCTCCGAGGCGGTCGCCGAGGCGAGATACGAGTGCGACGGCTGCGTGATAATGCAGAGGATGAGCCTCGTTGCGGGCGAAGACATCCTCCGCGTCCAAACCTCGGCGGACTGGCGTATGCGCCACAAGATGCTGCGCGCCGACTTCCGTCCCGCCGTTTGGAGCGATGAGGTCGAGTGCGACATCCAGTTCGGCACCATACGCCGCAGCACCAAAAACCTCACCAAGATCGAGAAGGCGCAGTTCGAGATATGCGCTCACAAGTATGTCTCCGTGTGCGACGGAGAGGCGGGCTTCGCGCTCCTCAACGACTGCAAATACGGGCACCGCGTCAAGGACGGGCTGATCAGCCTCGATCTTCTGCGCTCGCCCAAGTATCCCGATCCCGGCTGCGACATGGGCAGGCACACCTTCTCTTATGCGCTGAGACCCTTCCTCGGGAGCGCGGAGAAGGCGGGCGTCGTCAGGGAGGCGTATCTGTTCAACGCCCCGCCCGTCGAGGCGGAAGGCGGCGAGCTCCCCCCGCTCGTCACGGTGAAAGGGGAGGGCATAGTCGTGGAGACGGTCAAGCCGTCCCGGGACGGGAGCGGCGTGGTCGTGCGCTGCTACGAGCGCTTCGGGAAGGAGAGCGAATGCGAGCTCGCCCCGGCGTTCCCCGTAAGCGCCGTCCTCGAGACCGATCTCAGGGAAGAAGGCGGCGTCCCCGCCCCCTCGAAGGTGAAGTTCAAGCCCTTCGAGATCAAGACATTCTTGTTCAAACTGTGACTTTAATTGCGCATTTTGCGGGATGAACCCCGCGATATGTGCGGAGGAGATATGAGACACATAGCATTTGCCGAAGACAGGGATCTCGACATCATACTCGTCGGACGGGTGTGCATCGACTTCAATCCGCTTGACTATTTCAAGCCGCTGTCCGCCTCGCGTGATTTCAGGAAGTACCTCGGCGGGTCGCCCGCAAACATCGCGGTGGGGCTCGCCCGTCTCGGGAAAAAGGTGGGGTTCATAGGCAGGGTGTCCGACGACGAGTTCGGGCGGTATGTCACCGAGTTTTTCGAGAAAGAGGGCATCGACACTTCCAACATCTTCAAGGCGGAAAAGGAACATAAGCTCGGGCTGACTTTCACCGAGATCCTCTCGCCCGACGAGAGCAGCATACTCATGTACCGCGAGGGAGCGGCGGATCTCACTCTCGATCCCTCGGAGATCTGCGAGGACTACATCAAGCGCGCGAAGATACTCCTCGTCTCGGGCACGGCGCTGTCCGCGAGCCCCTCCCGCGAGGCGTGCTACAAAGCCATCCAACTCGCAAAGAAGAACGGGGTCAAAGTCATCTTCGACATCGACTACCGCGAGTACACCTGGAAGAGCCGCGACGAGATCGCCGTCTCCTGCTCCTACGCCGCCGAGCACAGCGACATAGTCATGGGCAGCAGAGAGGAGTTCGATCTCACCGAGAGCATCTCGGCTCCCGGGCGCACGGACGAAGAGACGGCGGCTTATTGGCTCTCGCGCGGCAATTCCATAGTCATAATCAAGCACGGCAAAAAGGGTTCGACGGCGCACACGGCGGCGGGCGAATACAACATCAAACCCTTCCCTGTCAAGGCGTTCAAGTCCTTCGGCGGCGGGGACGGCTACGGCTCGGCGTTCATCTACGGACTGCTCGAGGGGCTGGACATCGTGGACTGCCTGGAACTCGGCAGCGCGTCGGCTTCCGTGCTTGTGGCGGCGCACGGCTGTTCGGAGTTCATGCCCACGATAGACGAGCTCAAAAAATTCATCGCCGACGAGAAGAAGGAGTTCGGCGAAATGGTGGCGAGAGGCTGATATGTTTTGCTATCCCGAATTCGGCAAAAACGGCGTCAAGACGCTGACCCGCGCGGGAAAGGGCGCGGGCGGGTTCACGATGATGGACATCACCGTGCGCCGCATACCCGCGGGCGGACGCAGGAGCGTCTTCTTCCCGGACAGCGAATGCGCGCTGCTCCTCACCGAGGGGCGGGTGCGTTTTACGGCGGGCGGAAAGAGCTTCGAGGCGTCGAGAAAGAATGTGTTCGACGAGCTGCCGAGCTGCCTGCATGTCTGCCGCGGCACAAGGGTGACCGTCACCGCGATCACGGACGCCGAACTCATAGTCCAGGCGACAGAGAACGCGCGCGAATTCCCGTCCGTCTTCTACCGTCCCGAGGATGTGCAGGTCTCGGTGTCCTGCGAGGGCAGGTGGGAGAACACCGCCGTTCGCGATGTCAACACCCTGTTCGACCACGACAACGCGCCGTACTCCAACATGGTGCTCGGCGAAGTGCTGGCGAGGCAGGGCAGGTGGTGGAGCTATGTGCCGCACAGCCATCCGCAGCCGGAGGTGTACTACTACAAACTCTCGCGCCCGGAAGGATTCGGCGCGTGCTTCATCGGAGAGGAGGCGCACACCGTCAAAGACGGCAGCGTGGGCGCGTTCCCGGGCGGCAAGACGCATGTGCAGGTCACCGCTCCCGGCTATCCCATGTACTGCTGCTGGATGATACGCCATCTGGACGGCGATCCGTGGCTCAAGACCCGCACCGTCGATCCGAGATACGAGTGGTTGGAGGACTGAATGAGAGCAAGAACGAAAAGAATGACCGTCGGAGAGGCGCTCGTCACCTTTCTCGACAATCAATATGTGAGTTTCGACGGACGCGAGACCAAGCTGGTCGAAGCCGTCTACACGGTGTTCGGGCACGGCTGCGTGGTGGGCACGGGCGAAGCGCTCGCCATGGCGAAGCACGGGCTCAAGGTCTATCAGGGCAAGAACGAGCAGGGCATGGCGCACGCTGCGACTTCCTACGCCAAACATTCGGGGCGGCTCAGGATCATACCCTGCATGTCCTCGATAGGTCCCGGGTCCGCCAACATGGTGACCGCCGCGGCGACGGCGACGGCGAACAATCTGCCGCTGCTGCTCCTTCTCGGCGACACCTTCGCCACCCGCCAGCCCGATCCCGTGCTGCAACAGATAGAGCAGCCCTATTCCGCGACGGTGACCACCAACGACGCCTTCCGCGCGGTCACGCGCTATTTCGATCGGGTCAGCCGTCCCGAGATGCTCATGACCGCCATGCTGAACGCGGTGAGAGTGCTGCTCGATCCCGCGCTCACGGGCGCCGTCGCGATAGCTCTGCCTCAGGATGTGCAGGGCGAAGCCTACGACTTCCCCGTCGAATTTTTGGGGAAGAGGGTGCACCGCGTGGTGCGCGCCGTCCCTTCTCCCGAGGAGATCAAAGCGGCGGCAAAAGCGGTGAAAAAAGCGAAGAAACCGTTGCTCGTCGTGGGCGGCGGCGCGAGATACTCGGGGGCGGGCGAGGCGATCATGCGCTTTGCGGAGCGGCATAACATACCCGTCGCCGAGACCCAGGCGGGCAAATCCGCCATTCCCGCGTCCTTCCCGCTCGATCTCGGCGGGATAGGCGTTACGGGCAACTCCGCCGCCAACGATATCGCGGCGCAATGCGATCTGCTGATAGGCGTCGGCACCCGCTTCACCGATTTCACCACGGCTTCCAAGACGCTGTTCGCGGGAGCCAAAGTCGTGACCGTCAACGCCTCGCCCATGCATGCGGCTAAACTCGACGCCGTCTCCGTGGTCGCCGACGCCCGCGAGGGCGTGAAGGCGCTGGACAAGGCGCTCGGCGGCTATGCGTCCGCGTGGACGGGCGAGCCCGCCGCCGCAAAAGCCGATTGGGCGCGCGAGATCGAGCGGCTGACTTCCGTAGTCCCGGGGGAAGGGTATGTCCCCGAGAATACGGACATGAACCCGGGCGCCGTGGACAAGTTCCGCGAAGCGACGGGCAGCGCGCTCACCCAGACCGCCGCGCTCGGCGTGATCAGACGGGGGATAGCAAAGGACGCCGTCATAGTCGGCGCGTCGGGCAGTCTGCCGGGCTGCTTGCAGAGGATGTGGGAGACGGACGCCGAGGGCAGCTACAATGTCGAGTACGGCTACTCCTGCATGGGCTACGAGATCGCGGGCGCGTTCGGCGCCAAGCTCGCATGTCCCGACAAGGAAGTGTACGCCATGGTGGGCGACGGCGGCTATCTCATGCTGCACAGCGAGATGGTCACCGCCGTGCAGGAGGGCGTGAAGATGGTCGTGCTGCTCTTTGACAACGGCGGTTTCGGCTGCATCAACAACCTCCAGATGGGGCAGGGCATAGACAGCCTCTGCACCGAGTTCAGGAAGAGGGAGGGCGACCTTCCCATACGGGACGGCGATTTCCTCAAGATAGATTACGCGATGAGCGCGAGGGCGTACGGCTTTGACGGGTACACCGCGCGGACGGCGGAAGAGCTCGAGAAGGCGCTCGCCGCGGCGCGCGCGGGAGACAAGCCCGCTCTCATCGACATAAAGGTGCTCCCCAAGTCCATGACGCACGGCTACGGCGGCTGGTGGAATGTGGGCATCACCGAGCTCCCCCGCACGGACAAGCAGAGGAGCGTACTCGAAGAAAAACGCGCGAAATTGCGCGACGGGCGCAAGTATTGAGCGCCGTGAAAGGAGACATATGGACAAGAAAAAAGTCAAACTCGGCATAGCTCCCATCGCCTGGACCAACGACGATATGCCCGATCTCGGCGGGGGCAACACTTTCGAGCAGTGCGTCAGCGAAATGGCGCTCGCGGGGTTCAAGGGCACGGAACTCGGCAACAAATATCCCGCCGATCCCCGCGCGCTCAAAAAGGCGCTCAAGCTGCGTGGGCTCAGGCTCGCGAACAGCTGGTTCAGCTCTTTCCTGCTCACCGAGCCGTATGAAAAAGTGGAAAAGGATTTCGTGAAGAAGTGCAGGTTCCTGCGCGCTGCGGGCGCGCGCGTCGTCGGCGCGTCCGAACAGAGCTATTCCGTGCAGGGTCAGCCCCTTCCCGTGTTCGGCGCGAAACACATCATGGACGACGCGGAATGGGACAGGCTGTGCGACGGTCTCAACAGGCTGGGCGCCAAGGCGAACGACCTCGGCATGACCCTCGTCTACCATCATCATATGGGCACCGTCGTGCAGACGGCGGAGGAGACGGACAGGCTGCTCGAAGGCACCTCGGCGGACGCGCTCGGGCTGCTTTTCGACAGCGGGCACTTTGCCTATTCGGGAGACGATCCCGCCGCCGTGCTCGCAAAGCACGCGGGAAGGACGCGCCATGTCCACCTCAAGGACATCCGCGGCGAAGTAGTCGCGCG
>DVOE01000075.1 GCA_018713795.1 Candidatus Limadaptatus stercoripullorum | reverse complement strand
GACGCCGACATCGAGATCGTCCCCAAGACGGACAAGGAAGGCATCGATATCTATGTCCGCCCGGGCGTCAAAGGCAAGAGCGCGCATATCCCCGTGCTGCTCACTGAGGCGGGACTGCACGACTCCGTCTACAACGACTTCCACATAGGCGAAGGCGCGGATGTCACCATCATCGCGGGCTGCGGCATACACTGCCCCGGCACCGGCGAAGCCGAACACGACGGCATCCACACCTTCCGCCTCGAGCGCGGCGCGCATGTGAGGTATATCGAGCGGCACTACGCCGAGGGCGGTAAAGCCGCGAGAAAGGTGTTCAACCCCGTGACCCGATGCTTCCTCGGCGAGGATTCCGTGCTCGAGATAGAGTCCGTCCAGCTCGGCGGAGTCACCTTCACCGAAAGGACTACGGACGCCGTCGTGGGCGCGGGAGCGCGCCTCGAAGTCAAAGAAAAGCTGCTCACGGCGGAGAACGAAGAGGCGATCTCCCGCTTCTCCGTGCGGCTGGAAGGCAGCGGCAGCACCTGCGACATAGTCAGCCGCAGCGTCGCCCGCGACTCGTCGCGGCAGGAATTCCTGTCCGATGTGGTGGGCGCGGCGGAGTGCTTCGGGCATGTTGCTTGCGACGCCATCATCCTCGATTCCGCCCGCGTGGTCTCCACCCCGAGGATAGACGCCGTCCACCCCGACGCCAGTCTCGTGCACGAAGCGGCGGTGGGCAAGATAGCGGGCGAACAACTCGTCAAACTCATGTCTCTGGGACTTGACGAAAAGCAGGCGGAAGACGCGGTGATAAAGGGCTATCTCAACTGACCGCGCATTTTAATGCTTTTTGCCAAAACGGCGGTTTATACACGCAAAAATGCGGTATGAACCGCCGTTTTTGCGTATTTTTAAGTTTTCGTCCCTCCCCTTCCCGACCGCTTCGGCGCGGGGCGCGAAATTAGTTTTCGCTTCATCCCTTCATTCCGTTGACAAGAGGGCTCCCCGGGCATATAATTGCACTCACGGTCGGTTTAGCAATTCTAAACTTCGAGATTACAATCTTTGAACCCGCTAAACCGCAAGTCAATTTTTGCTAAACCCGTCCCCGCGGGACGCGCGTCCTAAGTTTTAAGGCGCGCGCGGGAGAGAGAGGCAGAGGGAGGGAGAGAATGGAACTCGGCGCAAAGATCAAACGCCTGCGCCTGCAATGCGGACTCACGCAAGAGGAACTTGCCGACCGCTGCGAACTCACCAAGGGCTACATTTCCCAGCTCGAGAACGAGCTCACTTCCCCGTCCATCCAAACGCTTCTCGATGTGCTCTCCGCGCTCGGCACCACCGCCGCGGAGTTTTTCAGCGAGGACGAGGAGGAGCAGACGGTGTTCACGGCGGACGACTTCTTCGAGAAGGTGACGGACACGCACACCGTGACCTGGCTTGTCCCCAACAGTCAGAAGAACGAGATGGAGCCCATCATGCTGCGCCTGGCTCCCGGCGCCGCCATGGACAAGGACATGCCCCACGAGGGCGAGGAATTCGGATTCGTGCTCGCGGGCGAGATCGTGCTGCACATCGGCAAAAAGGAGCACATCGCGCGCGCCGGCGACGCTTTCTACTACGAGAGCAACAAGGTGCACTACCTCGAAAACCGCACCGCCGAGCAGGCGACGGTGCTTTGGGTGGCGTCCCCGCCCACATTTTAAGGAGAGAGCAAATGACGGACAACATCATCGAACTTAAAAATCTAACCAAGACTTACGGCGGCAAGGACGCCGTCAAGAACGCGAGCCTGGTCATAAAGCGCGGCGAATTCGTGACGCTTCTGGGGCCCTCCGGCTGCGGCAAGACCACCACCCTGCGCATGATCGCGGGCTTCGAGATGCCGACCTCGGGAAGGATAATCTTCGACGGCAAGGACATCACGGACACTCCCCCTCACCTGCGCCCCGTGAACACGGTGTTCCAGCGCTACGCCCTCTTCCCGCACCTCAATGTCTACAACAACATCGCCTTCGGGCTCAAGCTCAAGGTCATACCGAACGGCACCAAGACGGACAGGAAGGGACGGACGGTGCAGCTCTACCGCAAGTACACCAAGGACGAGATCAGGGAGAAGGTGGAGCGCGTGCTCAAGATGGTCGACCTCGAAGACTACGGTTACCGCGGCGTATCCTCGCTGTCGGGCGGACAGATGCAGCGCGTCGCGATCGCCCGCGCGCTGGTCAACGAACCCGAAGTGCTGCTGCTCGACGAACCTCTCGGCGCGCTCGACCTCAAGATGCGCAAGGACATGCAGCTCGAGCTGATGGACATGCACCGCCGTCTCGGCATCACCTTCGTGTATGTCACCCACGACCAGGAAGAGGCGCTGACCATGAGCGACAAGATAGTCGTCATGCGCGACGGCGTCATCCAACAGATCGCCGACCCCGAAAAGATCTACGACGAACCCGCCAACGCTTTCGTCGCGGACTTCATCGGCGAGTCCACCATACTCTCCGGCGTCATGCTCGAGGACTACAAGGTGGAATTCGCGGACGCGGTGTTCGAATGCGTCGACCACGGCTTCAAGAAGAACGAGCCCATCGATGTCATCATCCGTCCCGAGGACCTCGAGATACTCCCCGCGGACGACAAGAGGGCGATCATACGCGCCAAAGTCGTCTCGTCGGTGTTCAAGGGCGACCACTATCAGATCACCCTCATCGGCAACGAGAACGAATTCATCGCGCACAACACCTCCACCTGGGCGGAGGGCTCGGAAGTCGGGCTTTACATCACCCCCTTCAACCTCCACATAATGCACAAGGCGCGCATAATCAACGAGATCGACACCGAGATCGCGGGCGAGAACCAGGTGTGGATATGCGGCGGCAAGTTCGATTGCATGACCGACCTCGAAGCGGGCACGCCCGTGCGCGTCAAGGTGGACTTCGACGATGTCATCATCACCGACGACGAGGAGGACGGCACCATAAGCGCGACGGTGGTGAGCTCCATCTACAAGGGCAGCTACTATCAGTGCATCGTGCGCACGGACGACTACTACGACTTCTTCGTGGACACCGACGACGACTGGCTGAAGGGCGACCGCGTCGGCATCAACATCGCGCCCGAGAAGATCATAATCGAGCGGCGCGAAGAGAGCGATCCTCCCGCGGCGGAAAGCGCGGGCGAGAGCGCGGCGGACACGGACGACGAAAAAGAGGCGGCGGAAGAGACCGCTGCCACCCCGGACAAGGAGGCGTGAAATGACTTCTGCGGCAACTGCACAAGGCAAGCCGCGCAGGCGCTTCAAACTCACAAAACGGGTTTTTGCATACCCTTATGTGCTGTTCATGCTCCTGTTTGTGGTGATACCTCTGGTCATGATCCTCGTCAACGCCTTCCTCGACAGCGAGGGCGCGCTGACGCTTGAAAACTTCAAAACTTTCTTCTCGCAGGAGAACAGTCTCATCATCCTCGGCAACTCGCTGTTCGTGGGAGTGGTGACCACCGCGCTCTGCCTGCTCATAGGCTACCCCGTCGCGTATCTCCTCTCCAAGATGGACAGCGGCAAGATAATCGTGCTGTTTTTCGTGCTGCCGATGGGCATCAACTTCCTCATCCGCACGCTGGCGACCAAAGCGATCTTCATCGCGCTGGACATCAACCTCGGCATGGGGACGGTGCTCTTCGGCATGGTCTACAACTACCTGCCCTTCATGATAATGCCGCTGCACACCTCGCTCTCCTCCATCGACAAGAGCTACATCGAAGCGGCGCAGGATCTCGGAGCCGACCGTTCGACGGTCTTCCTGAAGACGGTGCTCCCGCTGTCGGTGGGCGGGATCATGAGCGGGATAACCATGGTGTTCATCCCGACCATATCCACCTTTGCCATATCGCAGCTGCTGTCCAACGGCAAGATATTCCTGTTCGGCGACAGCATACAGATGCAGTTCGACCAAGGGCTTTACGGCGTGGGCTCCATCATGAGCCTGGTCATGCTGGCGTTCGTGCTCATCTCCAACTTCCTGATGAACAAACTCGGGAAGAACAATGTCGGCGTGGGGAGGTCTCTGTGGTGAAAAAGCTCGGAAACGCGCTGGGCAAGGCGTACATCTTCGTGATACTCGCCATACTTTACGCCCCCATAATCCTGATCATCGTCTACAGCTTCTCGGGGAGCTCCAACTTCAACTTCGACAACGGGTTCACCTTTGAGGCGTACACGGCGATATTCACCTCCGAAAAGTCGCCGCAGCTTTGGCAGGCGATCGAGAACACGCTGATCATCGCGGTGATATCCGCGGTGGTGTCCACGGTGATGGGGACTTTTGCGTCCATCGGCATCTACTCCATGGGCAGGCGTGCTCGCCGCGCGGTGGAGAATGTCAACCAATTCCCCATCATCAACAGCGAGATAGTCATGGCGGTGTCTCTCATGATCTTCTTCGTGACCTTCGCCTTCCCGGAGGGGTATCTCAGGCTGATCATCGCGCATATCGCCTTCTGCACGCCTTATGTCGTGCTCAGCATAATGCCCAAGCTCGAGAGCATGGACCCCAATGTCTACGAAGCGGCGCTCGACCTCGGAGCCAACCCTTTCCGCGCGCTCACGCGGGTCATGTTCCCCATGATCACGCCGGGCATAGTCAGCGGCTTCGTGCTCGCCTTCGTCATCTCCATCGACGACTTCATCATCACTCAGATCAACAAAGGCGCGGCGACGGGTATCAACACGCTGTCCACCTTCATTTATTCGGACGCGCGCGTGCAGGGTCTCGAGCCCTTCTGGTACGCGGTGTTCTCCATCATCTTCGTGGTGGTGCTGGCGGCGCTGCTCACCGTCAACCTCTACAAGATACGCAAGCAGAAAGCCAAGGCGGCGGAGGTGAAGATATGACCAAAAGGAAACTTCTGCTCATCGTCCTGCTCGCGTTCACGGCGGTGACCGCCCTCTCTCTGCTCACCGCATGCGATCCCGAAGGGGAAGGCGGCACGGGCGGCTCCGGCGGTCAGGACGAGCTTTACATCTACAACTGGGAGGACTATATCGACATCGGACTGCTCGACGACTTTGCGGCGTACTACAAGGAGCAGACGGGTCGCAGCCTCGACATCACCTACACCACCTTCGACACCAACGAGACCATGCTGACCAATGTGCAGCGCGGCGGCGCGAATGTCGACCTCATCTGCCCCTCCGAATACGCGATAGAAAAGCTCATGCGCGGCGGCTATGTGGCGAATCTCTCCGAGCTCGTCGCAGAGCTCGAGGCGGAAGGAGCGGAGTTCGACAACATCGAGGGCATCGACGAGGACATACTCTCCGCCATCGACGAGGTGTTCGGCGACATCGACGGCAAGGCGATGCGCGACTACATGGTGCCGTACATGTACGGGACGCTCGGCATCCTCTACAACAAGAATGTCATCTCCGAAGAGGAACTCGAAGAGTACGGCTGGGGCATCCTCTGGAACGAGGGCGGCAATCCCGAGCTCGAGGACGAGATACTCCTCAAAGACAGCATCCGCGACACCTACTGCGCGGCGGTGCTCTACCTCAGGGAGTACGGCAAACTTCCGGACGGCGTGTCCCCGTCGGTGGGCAAGCCCTACACCGAGATGTCCAGCGCCGAACTCATGAACTGCACCGACGACGCGCTGCTCGCCGCCGTCGAAGAGGCGCTCATAGACCAACGCGGGCATATCTCCGGCTACGAAGTCGACTTCGGAAAGGACGACATGATCAACGAGATCGTCTACGCCGACCTTGCTTGGAGCGGCGACGCCCTTTGGGCGATCGAGGAGAGCTACGACGAGGAGACGGACGACTACATGCTGGGCTACTATGTCCCGGGGATCGGCTCCAACATCTGGTATGACGGCTGGATCGTCCCCACCACCGTGCGCAACAAACTCGCCGCGGTCATGTTCATCGACTACATGTGCCGTCCCGAGTCCGCCGCGCGCAATATCGGCTATATCGCCTACACCTCCGCCGTGGACAGGGACGCCGTCATGAACGACGCGGACGCCATAGGCGCCCTCCTCGATGTCGAATATCTGTGGTACGCGGAGGATGACGGCGCCTGCGAGATCTTCCTCGACGGGGCGGGGAACAGAATCTTCCGCTACGATTGGGGCGACGGCGAACCCTATCTCCTGGAAGCGGACGGCTCGGAGTTCGAAGGCGACGAGAGCACCCTCCGTCCCGCCGGCTACTCCACCGACGAAGACGGGCTCTACCTCGACGAGAACGGCGAATATATCGTGGACGCGGACGCGATGAACCTCTTCTTCTTTGACGAGGCGCGTTATCCCGTCATAGACGAGACCCTCGGCGTCATGCAGGACTACGGCGCAGCCAACGATCGCGTCGTGCAGATGTGGGAGAGAGTGAAAGCGGGGGCGGAGACCCCATGGCCGCTCATATGGTGCCTCATCGGCGTGGCGGCGGTGGTCGCGCTGCTCGTCGGCGGCTACTTCCTGAAAGAGGCGCTGAAAGCCCGCCCGAGAAGGGTCGCGGGCTCCCCCGGCGCTCCCGAAAGACAAAACGGCTGAACGCCGTGAAAAGACGCTCCCTCCCCG
Organism: Candidatus Limadaptatus stercoripullorum; assembly: GCA_018713795.1. Classification (GTDB taxonomy): domain Bacteria; phylum Bacillota; class Clostridia; order Christensenellales; family CAG-917; genus Limadaptatus; species Limadaptatus stercoripullorum. Next base: position 8,875 of record DVOE01000075.1, on the reverse strand, counting down.
CCCGGGACGGAGCGTCTTTTTAATGTGCGCTCCCCTTTCCGCCGCGCGGAAGAGGTGCGGGTTGATTTTCGGCGGCGACTGTGGTATAATGGTCAAACATTTAACTTAAACCTCGCGAAGAGAGTGCGCGCCGTTCGGATCTTCGGCGCTCGGGCAGGCTGCCCGAAAAGGAGGCGTCATGCAACAGTTTGAGAAAGTGGTCGCTCATTACGCTCCCTGGATGGACGAGATGAGCCGCGTGTGCATCGAGAACAATCAGATCGATCCCGCCCTCTATCAGAAGCACAATGTCAAGCGCGGTCTGCGCGACATAGACGGCACCGGCGTGGTGGCGGGTCTGACCGAGATCAGCGAGATCAACTCCTTCACGGTCGACGAGAACGGCAACCGCGTGGAGAAGCCCGGCGAACTCTTTTACCGCGGCATCCCCATCAAAGACCTGGTGGACGGTTTCATGAAGGAGGAGCGTTTCGGATTCGAGGAGACGGCTTATCTCCTCTTCTTCGGCGACTTGCCCACCAAAGATCAGCTGGATCTCTTCTTCAAGCTGCTCTCCGATTACAGGCGGCTTCCCGAGAGCTTTGTCAGGGACATCATCATGAAAGCCCCCTCGACGGACATGATGAATGTCATCGCGCGCAGCGTGCTCACTCTCTACAGCTACGACGCCGATCCCGACAATATCTCCATCTCCAATGTGCTGAGGCAGAGCCTGCAACTGCTGGCGCAGTTCCCCCTGCTCTCCACCTACGGCTATCAGGTGTACGCGCACTATCATTCGGACAGCAGTCTCATCATCCACAAGCCCGATCCCGCGCTGTCGACGGCGCAGAATTTCCTCCGGCTGGTGCGCTCAAACAAGAAGTTCACCGACCTCGAAGCGCGCATACTCGACCTCTGCCTGGTGCTCCACGCCGAGCACGGCGGAGGCAACAACTCCACTTTCACCAACCATGTGGTGACGAGTTCGGGCACGGACACCTACTCTGCCGTGGCGGCGTCCCTCGGTTCGCTCAAAGGTCCGAGGCACGGCGGCGCGAATGTCAAGGTCTCCAAGATGTTCGACGACCTCAAAGCCACCACTCCCTGCACCGACTCCGCCATACGCGACTACATAGCCCGTCTTCTGGACAAGAAGGCGTTCGACGGAGCGGGGCTGGTGTACGGCATAGGCCACGCGGTCTATTCCGTCAGCGACCCGCGCGCGGACATTCTCCGCGAGTACGCCGAAAAGCTCGCGAACGCCAAGGGGTTGCAAGCCGACTACGAGTACTACGAAAAGGTCGCGAGGATCGCCCCCGAAGTCATCGGCGAAAAGCGCAAGATGTACAAGGGCGTGTCCGCAAATGTGGACTTCTACTCCGGGCTCATCTACACCATGCTCAAGATCCCGACCGAGCTCTACACCCCCCTCTTCTCGGTGGCGAGGATAGCGGGCTGGGGCGCGCACAGGATAGAGGAACTCGCAAACCGCGGCAAGATCATCCGTCCGGGCTACACCGCCGTCGCGCCGCACAAACCCTATCTTCCCCTCGAAGACCGCGGCTGAGCGTCGTAAGCCCGCAGAAATATCCCGGATATGTCAAACGCGCCCCGCGGGGCGCGTTTTTGTCTTTTGTGAAAACTTTACGCCGCCTTACAGCAGCTTTTTGACAAAACAGACTATGGTGTTGACCTCGTCGAAACCGCAGTCGCGGTGAAAACGCAGGCTGCCTTCGTTGCTCAGCCGGCAGTCGCTCGCGAACTCCTTGCAACCCATCAGCCTCGCCCACTTCTCGCACTCGTCGAGCAGCTCGCGCGCGTGTCCCGAGCGGCGGTATTCCTTCCTGATGTAGATACCCTCGAGATAGCCGACGGGGCTGGTCAGGGTGCCCTCCACATAGTCGTGGCGGAGCTGGCAGAGCGCGAACCCGACGGGACCGCCCTCGTGATAGCAGATGAAGAAGGCGGAATCGCTGTCGCCGCCGAGCTGACGCTCGAAGATGCTCTCTATCTCGTCCGCCGACCTCTCCGGCCAGAGCGCGGAGGCGAACTCGGCAAGGACCCTCACATCGTCGGTAGTGGCTTTGCAGATCATATTCCTCTCCTTCCCGCGGACTTCGCGGTATTATGCGGATATTTTATCACGCCCGCGCCCCTTTGTAAACCCCGCCCCGCCGCGGGGTGCCGAGGCGGAAGGCTCCCCCGGCTTTTACGGTTTTTTTACACGCGCGCGCACCCCGGTTTAATGATAATTTAACACCGCTGGTTTTCAATAAGATCAATGTGCCGCGGCGAGCCGCCGCAGTCCGACGGAGGTCCCGATGAAAACCAAAAACGCCCTGTCACCTCTTCCCGAAGTCACCTTGGATCCCGCGAATTTCGTCGTCGCGGACAACATAATCAAGACCTACGGCACCGGCGACGCGCAGGTGCGCGCGCTGAAAGGGCTGTCCTTCACCGTCGGCAAGGGCGAATTCGCCGTCATCGTCGGGCCCAGCGGCGCGGGCAAGACCACCGTGCTCAACATAATGGGCGGCATGGACAGCCTCACCGAGGGCAGACTGACGGTGGACGGGGCGGATGTCGGCTCCTTCGACCGCAAGCAGCTCACCCTCTACCGCAGGCACGATATCGGTTTCGTCTTTCAATTCTACAACCTCATGCCCAACCTCACCGCTCTCGAGAATGTGGAGCTGGCGAGCGAGCTCTGCCGCGACGCCCTCGACGCGAGGGAGATCCTCGAAAAGGTGGGGCTCGGCGAGCGCATGAACAACTTCCCCGCTCAGCTCTCGGGCGGCGAACAGCAAAGGGTGTCCATCGCCCGCGCGGTCGCCAAAAAACCCAAGATCCTGCTCTGCGACGAGCCGACGGGCGCGCTCGACTACGAGACGGGCAAACATATCCTCAAACTGCTCTCGGACATGTGCCGCGAGTTCGGCACCACGGTCATCGTCGTCACCCACAACTCCGCGCTCAAAGACATGGCGGACCGCGTCGTCTACATAAAGAACGGCGTCGCCGAACGCTCGGAGTTCAACCCCGCGCCCAAGGACATTTCGGAGATAGAGTGGTGAGCGGCGTCTGGTTCAAAAATCTTCTGCGCTCGGTGAAGCGCAACTTCGGCAGATTCGTCATCATCACGGCGATAGTGCTGCTCGGTGTGAGCTTCGTGACGGGGCTCAGCCTGCTCGCGCCCGTCATGCAGAACTCGATAAACGACTACCTCGTGGACTCGAAGGTCGCCGACATCATCATGAAATCCACCTCGGAAGAGGGCTTTTCCGAAGAGACGGTCGCCGCCCTCGCCGCACACGAAGATGTCGAGGCGGTCATTCCGTTCACGGTCATGGACCTCGAGATGACGGACGGCGACGAGAGCTACATGACCCGCGTCTACATACTGCCCCTCTCGGACATGGCGTTCAACGACATAGAGGTGACCGACGGCTCTCTCCCATCCTCGGCATTCGAGGTGCTTGCCGAACGCGGCTCAAACGGGCTGATATCCTACTCCCCCGGTGACTCGGCGACGCTGTCCGTGACCATGGGCGACGAGTCCTTTTCGCTGCCCGTGACCGTCAGCGGCGTGGCGGCGAACCCCCTCTACTTCTGCAAGGAGCCCGAGATCGCCCTCACAGCGGATTCTCTCACCGAAAGCGGCGAAGTCGCGGAGGACGCCGACACCGTGGACAGGATCTTCTATCTCGACTCCGCGCTCATCGGCTCTCTTGCGGAGCTACGCGGCGTCACTCTCCCCGTCACCGATGTCTACATCCGCCTCGCGGGCGTCCACACCGACCTCTTCTCGTGGACTTACACGGCGGCGGCGGGAGCGCTCGCGGACGAGCTCACCGAACTCGCGGGCGGCGAGGACGCGGCGAGCGCCCTCACCCTCGAAGAGAACGCCTCCTACGCCATCCTCGACTCCTACGGCGTCAAGATAAATGTCATCTGCGCGACGCTCTTCCCCATCTTCTTCACGGCGGTCGCCCTGCTCGTGGTCATGACCTCGATGACCCGTCTCACCGAAGACGAGCGCGGCGAGATGGCGTGTATGCGCACGCTGGGCTTCGGCGCGGGCTCGATCATGATGAAATATGTGCTGTTCACGCTGATATGCTGTCTCATAGGCGGCGTGGTCGGCATACCCATCGGCATGAATGTGCTGCCGAGGATAATCTATCCCGTGTTCAGCGCGCTCTTCCACATGCCCGCCGAGATGAGCGGCATATCCGTCCCGACGGGCGGGCTGGTCACTTACTTCGTCATGATAGCCGCGACGCTCGCCGTCACCTGCCTGGTCACGGCGAAGACCCTCCGCGCCGAACCCGCGCGTATGCTCCAACCCAAGTCCCCGAAAGCGGGCGGAAAGACGCTGCTCGAGAAGATCCCCTTCATCTGGAACCACCTGCCTTTCCGCTACAAATCGGCGTTCAGGAACATATTCCGCTATGTTAAAACCCTTGTTCTGACGATAATCTCGGTCGCGGGCTCGTCCGCACTCGTCTTCCTCGGGCTGGGGCTTTACGACATGACGGCGGGCGGCGAAGCGCCGGGCATCCCCGCCGGTATGGCGGACTCCTTCGGCATGATCTCCTTCGTGGTCATCATCGCGTCCGCGGCTCTTTGCATACTCGTCATCTACAATCTCACGGACATGAACATCAGCGAACGCCGCCGCGAGATCGCCACTCTGAAAGTCCTCGGCTATCAGCAGGCGGAAGTGCAGGGCTACATCTTCCGCGAGGTCATGATAATGTCGGTGATGGGCGCGCTGCTCGGACTGCCCGTCGGCTGCGGCATCTTCGCGATAGTCATAGAGTACCTCGACTTCGGCGCGCTGGAACTCATAAACTGGTACTGCTACCTCGGCTCCATCGGCATAGTCATCGTCTTCCTGCTCATCGCCGAACTGCTGCTCGTCCGCAAGATCAACAAGGTGGACATGACCACCTCCCTCAAATCCGTCGACTGAGTTGACAGGGCGCGGAGCGGCGTGCTAAACTGCCCTCGTGAGGGAGTAGTCGGCGGACTCCGTTATAAGTCAACATGTTTGCCCGAGGGCATGGCTTATATTAAATGACAAGACTCACACACGGCATGTGTGTGGGTCTTTTTTTACGGGTCCGCGGGCGGAAGTACGGTGAACGGTTCGGAGATACTCATAATTGCGGTAAGTCTTGCCGCCGACGCTTTTGCCGTCGCGCTGGTGCGCGGGGTGGAGCTCAGGCGCTTCGACCTCAAAAAAGCCTTTCTCGTAGGCGCGTTTTTCGGCGGGTTCCAGGGGCTGATGCCGCTGCTCGGCTGGGCGGCTGCGCGCACTTTCGAAGAGTACATCACCGAATGGGACCATTGGATAGCCTTTGCCCTGCTCGCCTTCCTCGGCGCGCGCATGGTCTTCGAGAGCCTGACCGAAAAGGACGATCCCTTCGTAAAACCGCCCGTCCCCCTCAAAGCGCAGACCCTTCTCGTCTCCGCCGTGGCGACCAGCATAGACGCCCTCGCGGTGGGCATAACCTTCGCCTTCCTCTCGGTGGACATATGGCAGGCGGCGGGGATCATCGCCATGGTGACCTTCATGCTCTCGGTGCTTGGCGTGTACATCGGCGGCAAAGTGGGCAGCCGCGCGGGACGCGGCGCGGAGACGGCGGGCGGACTGCTGCTCATCTTCCTCGGCGTCAAGATCCTGCTCGAACACCTCGGCGTCGCCGCCTTCTGAATTTCTCCCCGACCATCCAAAGACCGCAAAGGCGGTCTTTTTCAAACAAAAAACCGCGTCGCAGATGCGACGCGGTTTTTGTAGGTCTTGTCTCTTTCCGCTTATCTCTTGACGCGGAACGCCTTGAAACCGGGATACACGGCGGCGCAGCCGAGCTCTTCCTCGATGCGGAGGAGCTGGTTGTACTTCGCGACGCGTTCGCTCCTGCTGGGGGCGCCGGTCTTGATCTGGCAGGTGTTGAGGGCGACGGCGAGGTCGGCGATGGTGACATCCTCGGTCTCACCCGAGCGGTGAGAGGTGATCGCCGCGTAGTTCGCCTCGTGCGCCATCTTGATCGCCTCGAGTGTCTCGGAGACCGAACCGATCTGGTTGAGCTTGATGAGGATGGCGTTGCCGCAGCCGTTCGCGATACCCTTGGAAAGGCGCTCGGTGTTGGTGACGAAGAGGTCGTCGCCGACGAGCTGGACCTTGCCGCCGAGCTTCTCGGTGAGCAGCTTCCAACCTTCCCAGTCTTCCTCGTCAAGGCCGTCCTCGATGGAGTAGATGGGATACTTGTCGACGAGCTCCGCCCAATGCTCGACCAGAGTGGCGGAAGTGAAGGTCTTGCCGCTCTTGGGCTGCTTGTACTCGCCCTTCTTGGCGCCCTTCCACTCGCTGGCGGCGGCGTCCATGGCGAGGACGAAATCCTTGCCGGGCTTGTAACCGGCGGCTTCGACGGCTTCGAGGATGCACTTGATGGCGTCTTCGTCGCTGGCGAGGTCGGGAGCGAAACCGCCCTCATCGCCGACGGAGGTGGCGAGACCGCGGCTCTTGAGCAGCTTGGCGAGAGCGTGGAAGACCTCGGTGCACTGACGCAGACCTTCGCGGAAGCTCTCCGCGCCGACGGGCATGATCATGAACTCCTGCACATCGACGGTGTTGGCGGCATGGGCGCCGCCGTTGAGGATATTCATCATGGGGACGGGCAGCCTGTTGGCATTCGCGCCGCCGAGGAAACGATAGAGGGGGATCTCGAGGGCGTTCGCCGCAGCCTTCGCAGCCGCGATGGAGACCGCGAGGATGGCGTTCGCGCCGAGCTTGGACTTATCCTTGGTGCCGTCGGCGGCTATCATGGCAGCGTCGACCGCGTAGGTGTCGGAGGCGTCCATACCGACGAGAGCGTCGTTGATGACGGTGTTGACATTGGCGACCGCCTTGGACACGCCCTTGCCACCGAAACGCTTCTTGTCGCCGTCGCGCAGCTCAAGCGCCTCGAACTCGCCCGTGGACGCACCGCTGGGAGCGGCACCTCTGCCGACCACGCCGCACTCGAGCACGACTTCCGCCTCGACGGTGGGATTGCCGCGGGAGTCGATGATCTCTCTGCCGATGACTTTCTTGATGGAAAGATTCTTCATACCCAATGTTCTCCTGAGATAATTTTTTGACCGTACGGCCGAACGCATTAAAGTATAATGCCTTCCGCAAAAAAAAGCAACCGCACGCGCGCGGGTTTTGAAAAAGTGTGTTATCATACGACTCGTAAGACCACTTGGGAGGTGCGACTTGAACGCTCTTGACGCCGTAAGAAAAGCAGTCCTCGAACATCTTCCCGCCGGCGGATACGCGATAGACGCCACGGCGGGACGGGGCGGCGACACCGTCTTTCTCGCCCGCACGGTGGGCGAGACGGGACGGGTGCTCGCCTTCGACATCCAGGAGGAGGCGGTGGAAAGCACCCGCGCCCGCCTCAAAGCGGAGGGGCTGACCAACGCCCGCGTCGTCCTCGCCTCTCACGCGGACATGGCGGACTACGCCGCGCCCGAGAGCGCGGACTGCATCCTCTTCAACCTCGGCTATCTTCCCGGCGGTGACCACACGGTCTACACCCGCGCGGACTCCACCTGCCGGGCGATAACGGCGGGGCTCGCGCTGCTGAAGCGCGGCGGGCTTATGTGCGTGACCGTGTACAGCGGCGGCGCCAACGGCTACGACGAACGCAACGCTCTCCTCCCCTTCCTCGCCTCGCTGGACGACTCGCGCTATCAGGTGCTCGTCCTCTCCTTCCACAACTGGAAGAAGGATCCGCCCCTGCCCGTGTTCGTGACAAAGCTCTGACCCGGACGACAAATACGCCAAATACGGGTTTTAAGCTCAAAAACAAGCAGATAAACCGCTGTGTTCCGAAAAAAAAGAGAGACGCGCTCCGTGACGGAGCGCGTCTCGTTTATGCCCGAAGGCGCTTAGTCTTTTTTATGTTCCGCGGGCTTGACGGTGACGGTGAACGCGCCCTCCGACGCCCCCACTTCCACGGTGTCGCCGGGCATGAGATCGCGCTCTATCATGGTGCGCGCGATGAGCGTCTCTATCTTGCTCTGGATGAACCGTTTGAGCGGACGCGCGCCGTAGACGGGATCGTAGCCGTTCTCGATGGCGAGTTCCTTTGCGGCGGGCGTGAGGATGAGCCTGAGCTGTTTTTCCGCCATCCTGTCCGCGAGCGACTTCACCATGAGGTCTATGATCGCGGTGATATCCTTCTTGGTCAGCGGCTTGTAGTAGACGATCTCGTCGAGGCGGTTGAGGAACTCGGGGCGGAAGCTCTGTTTGAGCAGCGCCGACACCTTTTCTTTCGCCTCCTCGGAGATCTCCCCGCTGCCGTCGATGCCGTCGAGGAGGTAGGACGAACCGAGGTTGGAGGTGAGGATGATTATGGTGTTCTTGAAGTCCACGGTCCTGCCCTGCGAATCGGTTATCCTGCCGTCGTCGAGCACCTGGAGCAGGATGTTGAACACATCGGGGTGCGCCTTTTCGATCTCGTCGAACAGCACGACGGAATAGGGCTTTCTCCTGACCGCCTCGGTGAGCTGCCCGCCCTCGTCGTAGCCGACATATCCGGGAGGCGCGCCGATGAGCCTTGACACCGAGAACTTCTCCATATACTCGGTCATGTCTATGCGCACGAGATTGTGTTCGTCGTCGAACAGACTCTCCGCGAGCGCCTTGGCGAGTTCGGTCTTGCCCACGCCCGTGGGACCCAGGAAGATGAAGGAGCCGATGGGACGGTTTTTGTCTTTTAGGCCCACGCGGCCCCGGCGGATGGCCTTAGCGATGGCGGAGACCGCCTCCTCCTGGCCGATGACCCGCTTGTGCAGGGTCTCCTCCAGGTGGAGCAGCCGCTGGCTCTCCTCCTCGGTG
>DVOE01000074.1 GCA_018713795.1 Candidatus Limadaptatus stercoripullorum | reverse complement strand
TGCTCTCCGAGGAGGAGATCCTCGCTGCGGAGGACGCCTGCCGCACGCTGATGGGCGAACTGTCCGAACATCGCGGCAGACTTGTCGCGACCCGTTCGGAGACCGCCTGCGCACGCTGTCTGCGCGACGATCTCGGCACGGCGGCGACCACCCGTCTCGAAGCCTTCAAGGCGTCGCCGCTGGCGGGCAGGGCGGGCTGTGCACTCATCGCCGCGGCATATTTTCTCGCGCTCGTCTTCTATTTCGTCTCCTTCGCGGGCGGAAGGGCGGCGGGGATAGCGCTCACCGCGTTTTCCGTCGTAGTGCTCGCTGCGGGGTTGGTGCTGACGGGCGGAGTGTTCCTCGGCTCGCGCAAACTCTGCCGCCTGCTTCCCGGGCGGGTGAGCTACAATGTGTTCAGCGAAAGTTTCCCCTCGGCAAAACAGCAGGACGGCAAACTGCTCGTCATAGCCTGCACGCACAGCAGCCCTCCGGGCTCCTATTTTGCCAATTTCGCGCTTGTGAGAAAGGTCGTGTTCATCGCGGTGCCGGCGTCGCTGGCGGCGTTTTTGCTGCTCGCGGTGCTCAAAATGGCGCTCGGGACGGACACGGTCGCGAAGATAACCGTGTTCAGCATATTCCCGACCATAGCCGCGGCTGCGGGCATAGTCCCGCTCGCGCTCCACTTCTCCTTTTCGCGCGACCACGCCCGCGAGAACAGCGGCGCGGGAGTGGCGGCGGCGGCAGCGGTCTACCGCCACTTCCTCGCCCACCCCGAACAGCTCCCCGAAGGCACGCGCGTGTGCTTCGTGAGCTTCGGCGGCGAATACGCCGCCCACGCGGGTTCGCGCGCCTTTGCCGCCGCCCATCCCGAGATAGCGGGCGCGAGGGCAGTGGTCATCGACGACATCACGGGCGGAAGGCTGAGGGTGATACGCAAGGACGCCCTTCGCGGAGAGGTGCTCTCGCGCACGGCTTCCGCCGTCGCCGAGAGGGCTGCAAAACGCACGGGCATAGGCTACGAGATCGCACCGGCGGAAGGGCTGAAGAGCAAACTCAACGCCCTGCACGGCTATGCGGCGGAGGCTCTTGCGGCGGCGGGCTGCGACGCCGTCATGCTCTCTTCGAAAGACTACTCCGCATCCGACGAGCCTGCGGAAGATCCCTGCACGGTGGCGGCGCGAGTGTTCGATTTCGTGGTCAACCTCGCCGCCGAAGGAGAGGACGATGAGCGCTGAAAAGCATGAGAAAAAGCGCGCGAAAAGCGCCGCGGACAAGTTTATGACCCTCATGACGGAAGAGGAATATGTCCGTCAGGGAACAGACCAAACAGAGAGTTCACCGTCCGAAAACGCCGAACAAACCCCCGAAACCGGCAAAAAGAAGGCGCTTTCGCTGCTTAAAAAATTCTTCAAACGCTACTTCATCGACGCGTTCACGGGCATGTCGCAGGGGTTGTTCTGCACGCTCATCGCGGGCACCATCCTCGGGCAGATAGGCGGCTGGATACAGGCAGCCGGCACCCCTGCGGGTCTTGCGGTCGGTGGCGCGGTCGTCGCGCTTGCGAACCTTGCCAAGATGCTCATGGGCGCGGGTATAGGGGTGGGCATCGCCCACGCGCTCGGCGCTCCCAAGCTCGTCATGTTCACCGCTGCGGTCGCGGGATTCGCGGGCGCGTTCGCGGGAGCCGTCACCGACGGCGTGACGGGCGACTTCGCGTCCCTCGGAGTGGACGCCGTCCTTTCGGGAGTGCGCCCCGCGGCTCCCGGCAATCCCATAGGCTCCTATGTCGTCACCGTCCTCGCCGTCGAGCTCGGCAGGCAGGTCGCGGGCAAGACCAAGGTCGACATCGTCGTCGTGCCGCTCGTCATGTTCGTGATCTCCCTCCTCGCGGTCTGGGCGGCGTGGCCGTTCATCAAACTCGTCGATCTCATAGGGGAGGGCATCGCGCTCGCCACCATGGCGACCCCCGCCGTCATGGGCATCGTCATAGCCGCCGTCATGGGCGTGCTGCTGACCCTACCCACCTCGTCCGCCGCGATATGGCTCGCCGTGGCGTCCCCCGTCATCGCCGCCAATCCCGTCGGCAGCGCGACCTACGATGCCATCATGCTCGCGGGCGGCGCCGCGATGGTCGGCTGCTCCGCGCATATGGTCGGCTTCGCCGTCCAGTCCTTCCGTGAAAACAAATGGGGCGGGCTCGTCGCCCAGGGCATCGGCACCAGCATGCTCCAGATTCCCAACCTCATGCGCCACCCCCGCATCCTCATCCCGCCCATAGTCGCCAGCATAGTCGTCGGACCCCTCTCCACCTGCGTCTTCGGGCTCCGTTGCAACGCAGCAGGCGGCGGTATGGGAACTTCCGGGCTCGTCGGCATCTTCGGCGCCATCGACGCCTCCTCCGGCGTCATCCCCACCCTCGACCTCGTCCTCGGCATCATCCTCTGTTGCTTCGTTCTTCCTGCCGTCATCTGCCTCGCCCTCTCGGAACTCATGCGTAAACTTGGGTGGATACGGTATGGGGATCAATCCCTCGAACTCTAAACCGCGCTATTTCGCGTGATACTGCGTCAACTTCACGCCCGCGAGCAGTCATGTACGAGAAGTACACTCCTGTCCGCGGGCGTTTCGTTTCCTTGTCTGACACGAAATATCGCGGTTTAGACTGTTCGTGCCTATTTGGGGTAGGGGGCAAACCTCGCGCTATTCGGCGAATAACTGCGTCAAAGCCGCCTTGAACTCGCATAGCATTTGATAGAGAGCCCCTCCGGGGTCCCCGCAAACATCGCCGCAGGCGATTTTGCGGGGTAATGCACTCCTGTCTGCTCGGGCGGCTTTTCCTTGTTCTTCATCCGAATATCGCGGTTTAGACCGTGCCTAATTGGCTGATGGGGATAGGTATCAAGCGTTTAAGCGGCGGAATGCACTCCTTCGGAGCGTGTTTGAACACGCACTACGCCTATTCGGAGCGTTCTTATCCCTGCACCAAATTTTTTCGAAGACGGAATAACGCGCTTGTTCCCGCACTCACTCCTTCGGGGTGTTCTTAGACACGACGGGCGTTTATTCGAAGTGCGAGCCGCAACAGGCGGCGAGAATGTGAGTGCCGAGCGGAGCTCACAAAGTACGCAGCCGCGCGCCCGCTGTTCGCCCTTTGGGCGGGGCGCATGGCGGCAAGTGGCATAATCTGCCGAGGAAAGCTCCTCGGCAGCGATGTCGCTCTTACGCGAGCGCCGAAGGTGCCCCCTAAAATCGTGGGGCCCCTCCGGGGGGGAATGATTTTTGGGGGAACCCGCAGGAGGGGGCTGTTGTGTTCCCAGATTTAGGGGCACTTCGCCTGATCGAGCGTGCTTGAGTTTGCACTCCCTTATTCGAAGCGCTCTTTGACCCAACAGGCGCTCTTTCGAACCGACATAGAAAAAGCTTGACATTACGGGGGAGGGGGGATATGTTATAATTGTAAATGTATAATAGCGGTGATATGACCGCGGGAGGGGAAGCTATGAGAAAGTCCAAGAAGTTTGCGGCGTTTATCGCGGCGGCGCTCGTGTTTGCGATAGCCGTGCCGTTGTTTGCGGCGTGCACTCCGCGCACGGACGGCGGCGAGCACTCGCAACACAACTACGATCCCGCGAGCGGCGTATGGGAGTGGAACGACGACCTCACGGAGGCGTATTTTGTGCTCACCTGCCTTGACGCCGACTGCGGGCATGTCGAGAGGATGCCCGCCGCGGTCAGGGACATTTCGGGCAATGACGGTCCGACTTGCACGGAAGGCGGCGCCAGGCGCGCCCGCGCCAGCGTCATTCTCGACGGAAGAGGGCACATAGACGAGGAGTCCAAGGAGATGGGCGCGCTCGGGCATTCCATCGAAGACAAAGCGGACACCGGCTACCATTGGCGGGAATGCTCGCGTTGCGGACTCGTCGAGAACAAAGCCGAGCACGCCTTTGGTCCATTCACACGCGATGTCAACGGGCACAGCCGCGTCTGCGCGGAATGCGGATATGTGCATTCGGGCAGGCACAGCAACGATATCTTCGACACCTGCACCATATGCGGATTTGAAGGCGGGAACGAGAACGGCGGCACCGGCGATAATCCGTCGAAGCCCAATCTCGCGCAGACGAGCACCGCGCTGCCCGCTGTCATCAAGAACATCTACGCCACCTACAAGAATGTCAAGATTGACGGCACGGCGCCCATCGGCATCGACGCCGCCATCGGCGTTGTGGTGGACGGCGTGACTTACGGACTCTTCGCAAAGGGCAACCTCGACCTCACAAAGAGTAACGCCGAAGACAAGACGGAGTTTTACATAGGGCTGGATAAGAAGGACGGCGCGAGGGAGAACCTCTTCTCCCTTGCCTACGATGTGCCTTCGATCGACACGCCCTATCTCTATGTGGGCAGCTCGAGCGCCGGCTACTTCAAGACCAAAGGTCTGTCCATCAGCGAGATGCTGTACGACTCCGCCAATCAGCAGTACGCGGATGAGGCGGCTGCGACCTCTGCCGAGGAAGGAGTCGACCTTGTCGATACCATCGCGGAGCTCGCGGGCGGTCTGCTCGGAAACGCCATCTTCGGCTCCACCGTGCAGATGAATCAGAGCGCGACCGGCGGCGTGCAGTATGTGTTCACCCTTGATGTGCAGTACATGCTCAGCACTTTCGGCTCTCAGATCACGCAGCTGCTCAGTCTCGTGAAGCAGTTCGCCGGTTCGAGCTTCGACCTCGATGCCTACATCGGGCCGGTCGTCGACGGCATAGCGTATCTGCTCCCCGAAGAGGACAGGGAAGCGATCGTCGGGACGGAGATGACCCCCGTGACGGACGCGTCTCGAAAGCTCAGCAACCTCTTCAGAGTGCTTGCCCAGAAGATGGGGAACGCGAGCGACGCCAAGGCGTACAACATCATCATCAAGATGGCGTTCGATTTCAACCCCGACAACACCTTTGCCGGCGCGGTCATAGGCGTGGACGCGAGCAAGTATGTCGATCACCTGAATAATACTGCGGCAAGCGAAGAGGACAAGATCGACTTTGACGGCAAGGTCCAGATCAAGATCGACAAGCTCGTCATAAGCAACACCGCCGTTTCCGATCCTTTCAGCGAGGCTGACGCCGAGCTCAAGGCGCTCATCGCGGACACCGACGCCGAGGCGCACAACATCCTCGACTTCGACTTCGAGATCGCCGCGGAAGGCGATGGCGACAGCGGCGATGGCGACAGCTATGTCATCAAGGCGGACTTCGACCTCGATCCCTTCGTGCTCACCGAGACGGTGAAGTACTCGGATATGACCAAGGGCGAGGACGGCAACTATGCGCAGTCCGCGGAAGGGCAGGAGTTCTGGAAAGAGAAGATGGCTGCCGCGCTCGCGAGCATGGGCACTGCCACGGTACTCATTGCCAAAGAGGGCTTCACCGGCAGCACCTTTGACGGCACCGTCGAGGGCGTTGATAGTAAGTCCGTCATCGTGTACGCCGAGATCGACTCCACCGGCATCGATGTCTTCGTGTGGGATCCCGTGAACAACATGGAAGTCATCTTCGGCGACCCCACCTTCCCGCTCACCTGGAGCGATCTCATCGACAAGCTCGCGCAGCCCGTGGCGGGTACCAGTGCAGAGAACGATCCTCTCGCGCTCATCCAAGAGATCTTCGGGTATGTCGGCAACATTCTCCCGCTGCTCGATCTTCTCTCCGCCGAGATCGAGATCGACGAAGCGGCGGGCACGCTCACCCTGGGCTATGCCTCCGTCATCGAGAATGTCGTGTGGCCCATCCTTGACATCTTTGTCACGGAAGCGAACAGCGGCTGGATCGACGCCAACCTCAACAACCTGCTCGCTACCATCTTTGGTAGCGTGACCGATGGCGTCGCCGATCCCGCGGATAGCGTGACCTTCACGCTCAAGAGCTTCAATTACTGCGGCACGGCGATATATCCCGCCGCCGAATAAGCGGGAGCGCGCGGCGCCAAAACAAAAACCCCTGCCGAAAGGGCAGGGGTTTTTTGATCGTGGGTGGTCAGTCCGCCTTGTAGGGCAGGAGAGCCATGACTCTCGCGCGCTTGATGGCGGTGGCGAGGGGACGCTGGTGCTTGGCGCACACGCCGCTCATCCTGCGGGGAAGGATCTTGCCCTTCTCGGTGATGAACCTGCGGAGCCTGGCGGCGTCCTTGTAGTCGATGTAGTCGATGTGTTCGACGCAGAACACGCAGACTTTCTTTTTGGGCGTCCTCTTGGGGGGACGCGGGGCTTTCACTTCTTCGCTCATATCAAATTACTCCTGTTTATCAGAAGGGAAGATCCTCGTCGATGGAGGTGAGCCCGTCGAAATCCGAGCTTTCTTCCCTGGCGTCGTCGCTTCTGGTGGAGAGGAACTGCACCTCGTCCGCGGCGATCTCGGTGACATAACGGCGGGAGCCGTCGGGTGTCTCGTAGCTTCTGGTCTGCACGGAACCGCACACAGCCGCCTTGCTGCCCTTTTTGAGATAGCGGGCGCAATTCTCGGCTTGCGCTCTCCAGACCACGACGGGCAGGAAATCGGTCTCGCGCTTGCCGTCCCTGGAGTAGGAGCGGGAGATGGCGAGAGTGAACTTGCAAAAGCTCACGCCGCTGCCGGTGGTGGAGAGTTCGGGGTCTCTGGTCAGATTGCCGATGAGGAAAACTTTGTTCATGACCGTCTCCTTATCACTTCTTGATGATCATTCTTCTCACGACATTGTCGTCGATGCCCATCTGCCTGTCGATCTCGGCTTGTGCGGCAGGATCGCATTCCACATTCATGAGAACATAGACGCCTTCCGTCTGCTTGTCGATCTCGTACGCAAATCTCTTGACGCCCCAATTTTCGGTGGAGACGAGATTGCCGAGCTCACGAGCAAGTGCCTCGTACTTGCCGACGACCTGGCTTTTGAGGTCATCGTCGATGTCGCAGCGAATAATGTAGAGAATTTCGTAATTATTCATGTCGACCTCCTTTTGGACTTTATGCCCCTTGCGGGGAAGGAAACGCCTTGCGGCGCGTGACTAATAATATAATAATAAATGTTAAAAGTAAAGCGATTTTCGCGAATTTTGCTCCGCGCCGACGGCGGGGAGCGAACGAAGAGGCTGAAAAAACCGCCCGGCGGGCGGCTCAGTTCGGGTTTTTCAGCGAATCCATGAGGCGGGCGAGCTTCTTTTTCGCGTGATAGAGAGCGTTGTCCACCTGCTTTGCGGTCATGCCCAGCCGCTCGGATATCTCCTTGTAGGAGACGGAGGCGAGATAGAGCATGAGCACCTCGCGGTCGCGCTCGCCGAGCGCTTCGCCCACCGCGTCGAAAAACGCCTCTTTCGCCTCTTTGGCGATATACATCTCCTCGGGGGAGAGCTCGTCCGAGACCAGGTCGTAGGGCTCGTCCGCGGAATCTATGCGCACGCTGTCGCTGAGCAGGGCGTTCTTCATCGCGCCCGCCGCTTTGACCGCGTCGCGCAGCCTGCTCCTTATGCACACGGCGGCGTAGGTGGGGAACCCCGCGCCGCGCTCCGGGTCGTAGGAGCGCACGGCTTCGAGGAGAGCTATCATCGCGATCTGTTTGAGGTCGTCCGCGTCGCCGCCGGCAAGGAAAAATCCCCGCGACAGACCCTCGGCAAGGGGCGCGTATCTCTGCACCAGCGCGCTCTCCGCCAGCCTGTCTCCCGCCCGCGCGAGTTCGGCGAGCCGCTTGTCGGGGATGTCCTTTCCGTAACTCATTTCGCCCTCTGCCTCGCCGCCTCGTAGAGCATGATGCCCGCCGCCACGGAAGCGTTGAGACTGTTTATCCTACCGCATTCGGGGATGGTGATCACCCCGTCCGCAAGCTCCCTCGTGAGCCTCTTGACGCCCTCGCCTTCGCTGCCGACGATGAGGGCGGTGCTGTCCGCAAGATCTGCATGAAACGGGGGTTCACCGCCGAAATCGCACGCATAAACCCACACTCCGAGCGATTTAAGCTGCCTTATTGCGTCGTTGAGATTGACCACTTTCGCGACCTTGACATACGCCGCCGCGCCGCTTGACGCCTTGACGGCGGTGTCGTTTACGGACACGCTCCTGCGCTGCGGGATGATGACGCCGTGCGCGCCCAGGCACTCGGCGCTCCTCAATATCGCGCCAAGGTTGTGGGGGTCGGTGATGCCGTCCGCGAGCACGATGAGCGGCTTTTCGCCGCGGCTTTCCGCCTCGGCGAGGATATCCTCGACCGAGCAATATTCGAAGTCGGTGACCTGCGCGGCTATGCCCTGATGATTGCCGCCGTCCGTCAGCTTGTCGAGCTGTCTGCGGTCGGCGTTCACCACCACCGCGCCCCGCTCTTTCGCCGTCTTGACGAGAGCGGACATCCTGGCGTCGGACTCCTCGCGCAGTATGTACAGCTTGTCAATCGTCTTGCCCGCTTTCACCGCCTCGCCGACGGGGTTTTTGCCGTAGATGATCATGCTTTGTCCTCCGTTGCCATGCCGAGGAAGAGCGAGAGCCGTTCGGTCTGCCCCGTGAGATAGAGATAGCCAAGCACCGCTTCCAGCCCGCTCGCGCGCCTGTACTCGGCGGGTTCGGCGTGTTTCGCCGAGGTCTGTATGCGGCAGTTGCGCGCCCGCCGGAATATATCCGCTTCGGTCTCGTCGAAGAGGGGAGATATCCTGCCGCTCGCCGCCGCCTGCGCCGTCGCCGCCACCTTTTCGGAGGTCATGCGGTGCAGTTCGCCCGTGCGCGGACCGCCGCACATCTCGGTGACGAGGGTGCGGACATAGAGCGTATGCACGGCGTCGCCCACGAAGGCGAGCGCCATGGGGTGCATGGACGCGGCTTGTTGTCTGTCGATGGGGGTGCGGATGGCGAATTCCGCGCGGCTTTCGTTCATAGCCCGAATATAGCACATCGCGGATAAAATGACAACAACCGCGGGCAAAATGCGCCGCGGCAGCGAGGAGGGCGGAGCGCCGCCCCGCCCTCACGCGCGATCCGTCACAGGTAGGCGCGGAGTTCCTTTATGCTCTTGTCGTAGAATTTTATGAGCTCTTTCGCTTTGGCGGGGACTTCCTTGGACTTGTTTTCGAGCTCGTTGACGCACTTTTGCAGGCTGACTATCCCCATCTCGTAGCCCTCGATGAGCATCCTCGCAAGGTGCGACGCGTCGCTGTTCACCATTGCGGAAAAGGCGGAGGACGCCTTGACCATGGCTTTTGCGAGCTTGCTGCCCTCGGCTTCCGTCGCTTGCTTTTCGGGGAGTTCGCCCGCCGCCTCGTCGTGGAAGCGGACGAGCGCTTCCTTCTGCGCCGACGCGGTCGCGATGAGAGCGTCGTTTTCGGCGTAGCGTATGACATTGTCTATCGCGCGTATACCCATGGCGGTGCCGCGCACCATCTCTCTTGTTATCTTCATGTTTGCCTCCTTCAAAAGGGATCGCGGTCAGTATGCGCCGCCGCGGCTGTCTTTATTCGCGGCAGCCGGCTCACCGACGCCCGAAGAGCTCGTCGAGTTTTTCCTTGACCCAGGAGCGGTAGACCACCTCGTCGCCCTCTCCCGGGACGAAGCACAGCGGCGGGAACGCCACGCACCACCAGTTCTCTCCCGTGCCCTTGCCGAGCAGCACGAGCATGGCGTCGTAGTCGCCTTCGGGGAAGGTGTAGCCGCCGTAATCCTTCTCGGGGAAATGCTCGTTTGTCAGCACTATCCGGGTTTTATAGTCAAAACCGCAGCTTTCAAGTGTGGAATCCGCGATCTGCGTGAGCTCGTCTTTGGCGGCGGAGAGAGCTCTTTCCGCCTCGCTCTTGGTCGTGCAATCCGCGAGGATCACTGAGAGCTTTTCCGTCAGCGCGTCTCGCACGGCGAGCTTGACCCGCTGGTCCGCCTCGCCGTTGCCGTTGGCGCGGATATGTATCCTGATGACCTCGGAGGAGAGTTCGTCCGCCGTGGGGAGGAAGTTTTCGCGGAGGGGAGCGCACGCCGCGAGCAGCAGGGCGGCGGCAGCGAGGATGAGCAGAGCGATGAGGGGAAGACAGCGTCTTTTCATGCTTGGATGATTGCCTGAACTGCGGGGATATATACGCCCGCCCGTCCGCGGCGGGCGGCGGCAAGCCGGACCGGCATAAAAGTTACGCGCTCGAACAAACTATGCCCGTGAGGTGTCAATGAAAGCGATTTCGGCAAAGAGGTTATGCGCCGCGCTCATCGTTCTCCTGCTCGTCGCGGGGGCGGTCCTGGCGGCTGTGTGCTCCGTGGGCGCAGGCGACGCGGACGCCGCGTCTCTGAGGCAGGGTTCCACGGGCGACAAGGTGTCCGAGATGCAGAGGAAGCTCAAAAATTGGGGTTACTACGACGGCGCGGTGGACGGGATATTCGGCTCGGGGACGCGCGAGGCGGTGATATATTTCCAGCGCGCCAACGGGCTTAGCGCGGACGGCATAGTGGGCTCCGCGACGGCGGCGGCTCTCGGGATGAGTTCGTCTTCGTCCTCACCCGGCGGCGGGAGCGCGGGGAGTTCGGGCGGCACGCTGAGGCAGGGATCCACGGGCGACAAGGTGTCCGAGATGCAGAGGAAGCTCAAAAATTGGGGCTACTACGACGGGGCGGTGGACGGGATATTCGGTTCGGGGACGCGCGAGGCGGTTATATATTTCCAGCGCGCCAACGGGCTCGGCGCCGACGGCGTGGTGGGTTCGCGTACGGCGGCGGCTCTCGGCATGACGCTGTCCTCGTCCTCGTCCTCCGGCGGCGGCAACACCTCGTCCGATCTCACGCTGCTCGCGCGGGTGGTCTACGGAGAGGCGAGGGGAGAGCCGTACACCGGACAGGTCGCGGTGGCGGCGGTGGTGCTCAACCGCGTCAGGAGTTCGGGGTTCCCGAACACCATAGCGGGCGTGGTCTACCAGGCGGGAGCGTTCGACTGCGTGTCCGACGGGCAGATAAATCTCACTCCCGACGACACGGCTTACAAGGCGGCACAGGACGCCATGAACGGATGGGATCCGACCTACGGCTGTCTGTTCTACTACAACCCCCGGACGGCGACTTCGGCGTGGATGCTCTCCCGCCCCGTCAAGCTGGTGATAGGCGACCACAATTTCTGTTGATAAGGAGGAGCATATGAGCGAAAGGAAAAAGACCGCGCGGACGGGCGACTGTCCCGCCGCCTGCGACAAGAACGAAAGCGCAAAGGCGCAGAAGAAGACTTCGGCAAAAAAGAAGGTGCGCACCGCGCTCATGAGCACGGTCATCGCGCTGTCGGCGTCCGCGATAGCGGGGCTGTCCGTGGCGCTTTATTACAGCGAACAGCGGGCGGGCGAACAGCAGAGCTATATAAGCAGCATGGAAGCGGTGTATTCGCGCAGCTACTACGACCTTCTGGACAGCGCGAACGACCTCGAAGTGCAGCTCATGAAACTGCGCGCGGCGGGCACTCCCGAGGCGCAGAGCCGCATACTCTACGATGTCTGGCAGACGGCGACTTCGGCGTCGCAGAGCCTCGCCGCGTTCGAAGGGGAGAGGGAAGGCGTCATGAAGGCGAACAAGTTCCTGGGGCAGCTCGGGGATTACGCCCGCGTGCTCGCCGAGAAGCTGGCGGACGGCGAGGGGCTCACGGCGTCGGAAGCGGGCACCCTCGAGGATATGCGCGGCGTCGCGGCGGCGTTCAAGGACGCGCTCGCGGACACGCGCAGCGGCAAGGATGAGGGCAGGCTCTTCCTCGGCGACGGCGGGATGCTGGACGGCTTTTCCGCCTCATTCGACTCCTTTGCCGAGCCCGATTTCGACTACCCGAGCATGATCTACGACGGTCCCTTCTCGGATGCGCTCGAAGACAGGGAATGCAAGGCGCTCCGCGGACTGCCCGCGGTGAGCGCGGAAGAGGGCGCCGCCAAGCTCGCGGGTCTGATCCGAGGGGCGGAGAACATCAAATTCCGCGAACGCACGGAGAGCGACATCGTCACCCTCTCCTACACCTTCGACCGCGATGGCGGCACCGGCTTCGCGCAGCTCACCGAGCAGGGCGGACTGCTCGCGCTCTGTGACATTTCGCTCGGCGAGACCGCCGCGGACGGCGGTATGCCCGAGCATCTGCGCGCCGCCGTCGGGTTCGCGAAGCAGGCGGGCTACGGCGACACGCGGGTGGTGTGGTGCTCGGTCTCGCACGGCACCGTCTATGTCAACCTCGCCCCCGTCTCGGACGGCGTGGTGCTCTATCCCGACCTCATCAAAGTCAAGGTGGACGCCGCGAGCGGCGAAGTCACGGGGCTGGACGCCGCGCACTATATCTTCAATCACACCGAGCGCGATCTGCCCGCGCCCGTGCTGACGGCGGAGCAGGCGGCGGGGAAAGTCACCCTGCCGGCGGTCGGCTCGCCCATGCTCTGTCTCATCCCGCAAGACGAGACCCGCGAGGTGCTCGCCTACGAGATCGAGTGCGCGTCGGACGGGACTTACTTCGTCTACATCGATGCCGTGACAGGCGAGGAGACGGACATCCTCTATGTCGTGGACGGCGAGCAGGGCAGAGTCACGGTTTGAACCCAAAACGAAGTTTATATGAAAAAACCGCCGTGTGAACGGCGGTTTTTGTCGTTATCGCGATATCATTGCGGTTCACCTTCGGTGACGGCGGCGTGGTATTGGCGCGGGGTAATGCCGTACTCTCCTTTGAACGCGCGGAAGAAATGCGAGTAGTCCTTGAAGCCGCAGCGGGCGTAGACCTCGACGATGGGCAGCCCGCTCTCGATGAGCTTTTTTGACAGGAGCAGCCGCTTTTTGAGAATGAATCGGTGCAGGGTGGTGTCCGTCTCGCGCTTGAACAGACGGGCGAGATAGAACTTGTTGAGGAACATTTTTTCCGCCACGGAGTCGAGGGAGAGGTCGCCCTCGAGGTTGGCGTCTATGAACTCGATGATCTCGGTGACGGTGGCGTCGGCGCGGGCGCGGCGAAGGGTGTCGCCGGGCGAGAGCAGGGCGCTCTCTTTGAGGGTGCGGGTCAGGGTGAGCAGGATCTCGCGCACGCGTATCTCGCATTCCACATCGTCGCCGAACTTTTCCCCGGGATCGCGCTCGTTGAGGTCGAAGAGGAGATCTTCCACCCGCCTTGCGACCTCGCTTTCGCGCAGGAGATAGTCTTTTCTCGCGGCGCATATCGCGAACGCTTCGGCAAGATCTGTCGCGGGCGTGGATAGCCTTTTGACATATCGGGGATTCAGCCAGAGCACTATCCTGCGGTACTCCTCGTCCGCGCTCAGGAGGTCGGGGCGGTGGAGATTGCCGGGCGGGATGAGCAGCATATCCCCGGGCAGGAGGCGGTAGTGCATATTCTCGACGAGATAGTCCGCGCCGCCGCCGAGAAAAAAGTATAATTCGAAAAAGTCGTGGCTGTGCAGTTCCACCTCGCCGAAATCGCGGTCGGAATAGTAATTGATCTCGTAGTCGAGACAGGTCATGAACTGCGAGGAATTCCACTCGGCGGCTCTCTTTGTGCGGCGCATATCCCCCTCACTTCTCCTTACGCCCGGACGGCGGCGGAGATGTTCCTTGCCAAAATTGTAACCGCCGGGGTCAACATTTGCAAGTATTTTGTGCGTAGCGCGGCTAAGCTCGCAAAAATCGCGGGAAGAAAATGAGCTGTTGGCAAAAGAAAAAGGCGCGACGCGCCTTTTTCTTTTGAGAGGTATCTTTATCAGAGCCCTATCCTCGTCGCCTTTGCCTCGCCCGAGAGCAGGGAGGCGATGGAGTGCCTGCTGCTGCCGATTATGACCGTCGTGCCCCGGGTGAGCGGTTCTTTGACATATTCGAGCTTCGCCCACGCGCCCTGCGAGCCCTTTCGCGAGGTGCCGCGGCAGTGGGACTGCAGCTCGTCCACATTCTCGATGAGCTCGTAGACATCCTTGCCGGACACGCGCTCGACGAGGGAGGAGGGGTCTGCGGGATCGAGATAGATGCCGTCGGTGGTGGTGAGGATGAGCAGCGTCCTGCATCTCACGAGACAGGCGATCTGGCTTGCGGTCTCGTCGTTGTCCACGCACTCGATGGCTTTGCCGCGCGCCTCGCGCAGGCTGAAAATCTCGTGTTTGCGGTTCTCCTCGTCGCTGACGGGGTCGTTGTAGTTGATGATGGGGATGGCGTTCTGTCCCGGGCAGCGCAGCAGCATATCGAGGAGATGCCTGCGTTTTTCGGGGTCGTTGAAATGATGGTGCTCGACGAGGATCTGCCTGACGCTGAACCTGCTGTCCACGAACTGGCGGTAGGTCTGCATGAGGACTGACTGCCCCTGAGCGGAGTAGTCGGTCTTGTTGTCCTCTTCCGAGCCGGTGAGCTCCCTGCCGGTGCGCTTGACGAAATCCAGCCTGCCGATCTCGGCTGCGCCCGAAGTCACCCAGATATATCCCGGGCGGAGTTCGCGCGAAAGGCGGGCGATGATGTTGTAGTTCATGTCCTGATACTCGCGGTCGATGAGCGCCATCGAGCCTATCTTGCCCACGAGTTCGATGTCGAAGTCAGCCATAAGTCCCTCGCTTTTGTGGTCAGGCACAGTATAACACGGAAGGCGGCGCAAGCAAACAAGTTTTCTGTTTTAAGGGAAAAAGAGCGTCGCCTTCGCGCCTTCGCCGTCAATCCTCTCGCAGAGCTTTCATGAGCGAGAGCGCGATCTTTTTCTTGTCGCCGGGCAGCGCGCGGTAGAGGCGCAAGATCTCCGCGGTCTCTTCCTCCCCCGCGGAAGCGGATCGCTCGGAAGAGAATCCCGTGGGGCGCCCGAGGAGTTCGTCCGCCGAAACATCGAAGAAATCGGCGAGCGCGACGACATAGTAAGCCGTCGGTTCGTTGATGCCGTTCTCCCAGAAATAGATGGTGCCCTGCGTCACCCCTATCGCCTTCGCGAGCCGGATCTGCGTCAAACCCTGTTCGTTGCGCAGCTCTTTGAGTATTTTGCCGAAATCGGTGGTCTTGTCCGTCCTGTTGGTCATAACAAAACAAGGCTAATAGAATTTTGGTACTCCATGTTGACAAAAACAGTATTCTCATATAGTGTTAAAAATATAAAAACAGGATTCTGTTATTCATCCGCAAAAATAACAGAAAAGGAGGGTCTATGGAGGAAAAGGCGGGTCAGCTCGGCGAGCCGGCAGTGGAGGAACTCGGAGCCGAGAGCGGGGCAGTGTTCGGCGTGGCGTTCTCCATGATCTTCTACCACGAGCGCCTCACCCTGCAGGTAGGCATGGGCTTTGCGGTCATCTTCGTCGCCCTGCTCCTCAACGAGGTGCTCCCCAAGCTCATTGCCTCCCGCCGCGACGCCGCCTTCCCCTCCGTCCGCCCCCGTACACGCGCGGAAGTGTACAAAAGAGAGCCCTGCGCCTAAGCACCCACGTCCGCACCGCCACTGCTGAGAGAGGGCTTGCAACGTAGCATTGCGCCTGCGGCGCAACACCTCAACATCACGGAAAACAAAAAGAGTGCGCATTGCGCACTCTTTTCGTATGTAAGATTTTTGTGTCATTTACGCAGTGCCGTTTGCCTGTTCCTTTGTCAGCGTGCCGTCACTGCATATGACGACATAATCGCCTGTTTCTGCATCCCATTCGGATTTTTTGATGATCTCGTGCCACTGCTCGACAGTGCCGTCATAATATATGGCAGTAAGTTCGCTGCATCTGACGAATGCATCCCGACCAATAGCTTTGATGCTTTGCGGCAACCGTATATGTTTGACTTCTGATCCGGAGAACATGTATGCCATTATTATTTCAATTGTATCAGGCACATTTATTTCGGCAATGTTACGAACGCAATTCTGCCATCCCGCGACTTCCTTGCCGCCCAGTTCCGAGGGAATAGAGTATGTGTCGGTTTGCAGGTTCTTTACGGAGAGGAGATATGCCTTGTCGTTGCGAATGATGTAAGAGCAGTCCTCCTCGATGATCTCTCCGCTGTGTTCGACAGCTCCCAGCCAGTCCTCCGCCTTGCACTCGAACGCGGTGGACTGCATCGTGACTTTGTAGCGGTACATTGTGTTGGACGAGGTGATGACGCTCCCGGTGTCCGACGTTACGCCTTGTAGGAAGCCCTCCCAGTATTCCCTGCCGGACACGTCGGTGTACCACGGTACGGCGATCCTCGCGTAGTATCGCATGATGTCGTCGCCCTCCCTGTAAAGGATGTAGACGTTGAAACCGGTTATGTAACCCGAGGTGGGGATAAAATATCTCGACGTGGGACCGCTTACGGTATACCCTGAATTTTCCGGGGCATCATCAAAAAATCTTGAATAAGGCGAGTCAACGTAGCAACACAGGATCTCTTTGTCGGGAAGCAATTTTCGCGCGGCTTCCGTTTCTTTGGCTTGATCCATCGCACTGCCGAAAATCGCATTGTCTTCAAACAGCTGGGGTATTCGATCGATAGACAAAAAGGCGTCGAGCAAAGCGGCTCTTATATTCTCGACTGTATTGCCAATCTCGTCTCTCACCTCGGAAGTCTTGTTGACGGGCACTTCCGTCTGTGCAGGTACACCAATTTGTGCGAACACAAGCCCCTTGACATCCGTCGCCGCGTCTGAAATGATTGGAAGTAAATTCTTGATTTGAAACAACCCACTTCTGCGTACGTACTGACTACTATTGGAAATGACCTCGCACCTAAGGTTTATTACATGTTTTTCAACATCAAGCTTGTACCACATCAATATAGGGCTTGAACTTAATGAAGTGTCTAACAGTAGCTGCAGATCCGAGCGGATGTCCTCGTCAAAGCTCAGATCGGAGAAATATTCGTCGTATATTTCGTCATAGGTGATGAAGCGGATCTCTTCCTTTGTGACGGACAGATCGCTTGCGTTCAGAGAAGCAATCGCTTGTCCGATCGCCGCGCGGACGCGCTCTATTGCAGCCGTGACGGCGGTTTTCGCTTCGTCTGCCTCGCTTTCTTTGATTTGCGTCGTTTCCGAGTATCCCGCCGCACTCAAGACCGCAGTTTTTGCTCCGTCACTCTCCAATTGTCTTACTATGTCCGGGGCGGAGAAGGTTATGTTGCCTGTCCGCACGGCGTCATATTCGTAATAGGATACGCTCATATTGACATTGCCGGACGAAGAATCGTAGCTTACGTTTTCGACCGCGGCGTTCAGCCCGGGCAGTGCTGTTTCACAAAGTGCGCTGTACGCTGTCTGCAGATCGTCTGCAAACGACGTGTCACCAAACGACTCATCCCACAATGAGTCTATGGCGATAAGCGGTTCTTCCTCCTGCGGTGTATCGCCGTCATTTCCGCCGACCGGCGGCTCAACGGTCGAAGAGTCGGAGCCGCCGTTCTGGCTTTGCGCGCTGCTGTTGCATGCAGTGAACACACAAAGCGCGACGACGATCATCAGCGCCACGGCTATCATTGCTTGAACCGTTCTTTTCATTTGATTGTCCTCCCTTACGTTTTTTTGTCAATACAATTTTTTCGGCGGCGATTCAAGGTGGAAAAAGTACGTCGAATATTATATATTGCGCACTTAATATATACATATCTGCTATGATAAGTCAATATTTTGCATTAAAATTTTAGAATATTATTGAATAAATATACGCAACATTACTTTTTCTGTGTATGTTTTAGATGAAAAAGTGCGGCGAATGCAATATTCGATGTATTTTGTGACGGTCTATGCGAATGGTATTATCGTCGTAAAAGCCGGTATGCAGAAAAGAAAACGCCGCCCCGAAAAGGGCGGCGTTCGTCGTAGCCGCCCGGCACAAAAAAAGGTGCGCCCTCGGGCGCACCTTTCGTTTTGGCTTTTACCTGCGCATCACACGCCGGGCTTCCAGTTGGACTCCGCCTTGCGGGCGTAGAACGCGCGCTTGGTGGCGGCGTCTCTCTCGTTCTTCTCGAAGAGCACCTTCGCCGCGTCGGGATTGATCTTGGCAAGGGAAGCGTAACGCACTTCGCCCATGAGGAAGGACTGATAGTCCTCGGTGGGCGCCTTGCTGTCCAGCGTGAAGGGGTTCTTCTCGGTGTCGGCGAGAGCGGGATTGTAGCGGAACAGGAGCCAGTAGCCGGTGTCCACCGCCTTCTTCATCTCGAGCTGCGACTTGGTCATGTTGATGCCGTGGTTGATGCAGGGAGCGTAGGCGATGATGATGGAGGGACCGTGATAGGCTTCGGCTTCCGCGAACGCCTTGACGACCTGGTTCATATCCGCGCCCATGGAGACCTGCGCGACATAGACATAGCCGTAGTCCATGGCGAGCAGAGCAAGGTCTTTCTTC
>DVOE01000073.1 GCA_018713795.1 Candidatus Limadaptatus stercoripullorum | reverse complement strand
GGCAGCATGTCAACAAGACCGAGTCCGCCATACGCATAACCCATCTCCCGACGGGGATAGTCGTGGAATGTCAGGACGAGCGCAGTCAGATCAAAAACCGCGAGAAGGCGATGAAGGTGCTGAGGACCAGGCTGTACGATCACTTCCGCGCGGAGGCGGACAAGGAGTACAGCGAGACCCGCCGCGCGCAGGTGGGCACGGGCGACCGCAGCGAGCGTATCCGCACCTACAATTTCCCGCAGGGCAGGGTGACCGACCACCGCATAGGGCTGACGCTCTACACGCTGGACAGGTTCATGCTCGGCGATCTTGACGAGATGATAAACGCGCTGGCGCTGGCGCTTAGGAACAAACTGCTCGAAAATATCGGCGAATAAAAGGAGAGAGCCGTGATAGTCAAGTACAACAAGATACACCATGTCATCGAAGAACATGCCTACAAGCCCAACTTGCAGGATGTGGATCATCCCAATCTTCACCGCAAGATATTCACCTACGGCGAGATCCCGAAGACGACCTTCAACATGCGTCATGTGCCCATGGAATGTCCCCGCGACATCTACATGACGGACACCACCTTCCGTGACGGGCAGCAGGCGTGCAAGCCGTTTTCGGTCAAGAACATAGTCGACCTTTACAAGATGATGCACCGCCTCGGCGGTCCCAACGGGCTGATCAGGCAGAGCGAGTTCTTCCTTTACAGCGACAAGGACAAGGAAGCGCTCGTGAAGTGTCAGGAGCTGGGTTACGAGTTCCCCGAAGTCACCGCTTGGATACGCGCCAACGAGAAGGATTTCGAGCTGGTCAAGCAGTTCGGGCTGCGTGAGACGGGCATACTCGTGAGCTGTTCGGACTATCACATCTTCAAGAAGATGAACATGACGAGGGCGCAGGCTCTCGACAAGTACCTCGGCATAGTCAAGAGCGCGCTGTCTCTCGGGATAGTGCCGCGCTGCCACTTCGAGGACATCACCCGCGCCGACTATTTCGGGTTCGTGGTGCCCTTCGCCATCGAGCTCATGAAGCTGTCGCGCGAGAGCGGCGTGCCCATCAAGATCCGCGCCTGCGACACCATGGGCTACGGAGTGACCTATCCCGGCACCGCGCTGCCGCGCAGCGTGCAGGGCATAATCTACGGCTTCCGTTACTACGCAGAGATCCCCTCGGAGCAGCTGGAATGGCACGGGCACAACGACTTTTACAAGGCGGTGGTCAACTCGGCGACGGCGTGGCTGCACGGCTGTTCGGCGGTCAACACCACGCTGCTCGGCATAGGCGAGCGCACGGGCAACACCCCGCTCGAAGCCATGGCGATAGAGTACACCTCCCTCCGCGGCACGCCGGGCGGCATGGATCTCACCGTCATCTCCGAGATCGCCGATTACTTCGAGCACGAGATGGGCATGGACATCCCCGAGCGCACCCCCTTCGTGGGCAGGAACTTCAATGTCACCAAGGCGGGCATACACGCCGACGGTATGCTCAAGGACCAGGAGATCTACAACATATTCGACACCGAGAAGATCCTCGGGCGTCCCGCGCGCGTCGTGGTGGACTCGTTCAGCGGTCTCGCGGGCATAGCGTTCTGGATAAATTCCTACTATGGCCTGAAGGACGAGGCGAAGGTGGACAAGAAGCATCCCGCCATCGCTCTGATAAAGGAGAAAGTGGACGAGCAGTACGCCCTCGGCAGGACCACCGTCATCAGCGACGGCGAGCTCGACGCCATGCTCCGCGAGGCTGATCCCGAGCTCTACGCCGCCGTCGCGGGAAGAGCGTGAACCCAAAATGGGTCTTGTATTTCGCGCGGGTATCAAATAAAATGTAGTCGGAGGTAGTTATGATAAAACTCATCACCGGCGCCAAGGGCACGGGCAAGACCAAGATCATCATCGACATGGCAAACGACAATGTCGAGACTGCCAAGGGAGACATAGTCTTCATCACGGATACGGACAGGTATATGTACTCCCTGCGCTACCAGGTGCGCGTGATCAACACCTCCTGCCTCAAAAAGGTGAACGGCGCGGTGGACGAGAAGGAGCTCATAGGTTTCATCAAGGGCATCCTCGCCGGCAATCACGACATAGAGACGCTGTACATCGACGGCGCGCACAGGATGCTCGCCCGCCCCGTCTCCGCGATGGAAGATTTCTTCACCGACATCTACGCCGTCGCCAAGACTACGGACACGCGCTTCGTGCTCACCGTCAGCGAGAACGAGGAGAACTTCCCGGAGTTCCTGAGGAAATATCAAGGAGAAGAATGAACTATATCAGCACGAGAGACCGCTCCCGCACCTTCACGGCGGCGGAAGCGATCGTCAAAGGGATATCCGATGACGGCGGACTTATTGTTCCGTCGTCTTTCCCGCTTATCGACCAAAAACTTTTCGACGAGCTCGCCGCAGCCGACTATCCCGAGAGGGCGGCGAAGGTGCTTTCGCTCTACCTCGACGACTTCACCGAAGAGGAGCTTTTGGACTACGCGCGCGCCGCGTACTCCCGTTTTGACGGCGACCCCTGTCCCGTGGTCAAGATAGAAGACGGGCTGTACATCGCCGAGCTGTGGCACGGTCCCACCTGCGCCTTCAAGGACATGGCGCTTACCTTGCTGCCTTATCTGCTCACCGCCTCCAAGCGCAAGCTCGGGGACATGAGCCGCACCCTCATCCTCGTCGCCACCAGCGGCGACACGGGAAAGGCGGCGCTCGAAGGCTTCCGCGATGTGGAAGGCACCGAGATCGTCGTCTTCTATCCCGAAGGCGGCGTCAGCGCCATGCAGAAGTTGCAGATGGTCACCCAGCGCGGCGGCAATGTGCATGTCGCGGGCATAAGGGGCAACTTCGACGACGCGCAGCGTACGGTCAAGAAGATATTCACCGACGAGGAGATGACCGCGAGGCTCAAAGCGCGCGGTATAGAGATGTCCTCCGCAAACTCCATAAACTGGGGCAGGTTGGTGCCGCAGATAGCCTACTATGTCTCCGCCTACTGCGACCTGGTCACGGGCGGGGAGATAGAGTACGGCGACAAGATAGACTTCGTCGTGCCGACGGGCAACTTCGGCAACATTCTCGCCGCCTACTACGCCATGAGGATGGGCATACCCGTCCGCAAACTCGTCGTGGCGAGCAACAGCAACAACATACTCACCGACTTCTTCACGAGCGGCGAGTACGCTACGGCGGGCAGAGAGTTCGTGAAGACCATGTCCCCCTCCATGGATATCCTCGTGTCCAGCAACCTCGAGAGGCTGCTCTTCGAGGTGTCCGGGCGGGATGACGCCCTCATGCGCTCGATCTACAAAGATCTCGCGGAGAAGGGCAGGTTCTCCCTCGACCTTTCAAAACTCGATCTCGGCATGTTCGAGGCGGGCTGGGCGAGCGAGGAGGAGACCCGCGAGACCATCTTCAATTTCTGCGACGCGGAAGATTATGTGCTCGATCCCCACACTGCCGTCGCCGTCGGCGTCTACGACGAACTGACCTCGGAGAGCGGGGAGGAGACCCCCGCCGTCATAGTGTCCACGGCTAGCCCGTTCAAGTTCCCCTGCGATGTGTTGGAGACGGTGACCGGTGAGCGCGTCGGCGACCCCGAGACCGCGGCAAGGAAACTCTCCGCCATCACCGCGGACGAGTGCCCGGAGTGCATAGCGGAGCTTGGCAGCCTTCCCGTGAGACATGACACCGTCATAGATGTCGCGGACGCGGAAAAGACGGTGCTCGCATTCGTGGGCGCGGACAAGTGAGCGCAGAACAAGGTGTTTATATGAGCGAAAACGATGTTAAAGTGCAGAATGAGCGCAGAAAAGTGGTGCTGAGCGGCATTCAGCCCACCGGCGTCATCACCCTCGGGAACTATGTCGGGGCGGTGTCCAATTGGGACAAGATGCAGGACGAGTACGACAGCATCTTCTTCATCGCCGACCTTCACGCGCTGACCGTGAGGAGGGAGCCCGCCGAGTTCAGGCAGGGATGCATGAGCTTTTTTGCGCAACTGCTCGCATGCGGCATAGACCCCGAGAGGGCGGTGCTGTACTTCCAGTCGCATGTCCCCGCGCACACCGAACTGCAATGGATACTCAACTGCAACACCTATGTCGGCGAGGCGTCGAGGATGACGCAGTTCAAGGATAAGAGCGCGCGCCATGCGGACAATATCAACATGGGGCTCATGGACTATCCCGTGCTCATGGCGGCGGACATATTGCTGTTCCGCTCCGACCTCGTGCCCGTGGGCATAGACCAGAAGCAGCATCTCGAACTCGCCCGCGACATCGCGATCAGGTTCAACAACCGCTACGGCGACACTTTCGTGGTGCCCGACGGGTATATCCCGAAGACGGGCGCGAAGGTGTGTTCGCTGAGCGACCCGACCTCCAAGATGTCCAAGTCCGATCCCGATCCCAACGGATGGGTGTCAGTCATCGAGGACGAGGCGTCCATCATGAAGAAGTTCAAGCGCGCGGTCACGGACAGCGGCAGCGAGATAGTCGCCCGCCCCGACAAGCCGGGGATAAGCAACCTGCTCGCCATCTATTCGGTGATGACGGGAAAGAGCGTGGAGGCGGCGGAAAAGGAATTCGCGGGCTGCGGTTACGGGACTTTCAAAACGGCGGTCGGCGAGGCGGTGGTCGAGAAGTTCCGCCCGATAAGGGAGGCGTACGCGCGTTTTGCCGCTGACAAGGCGTATATCGCCGAAGTCGCGAAGGCGGGCGCCGAGAAGGCGGCGAGAATAGCCGCGCGCACTCTTTCAAAAGTCAAACGCAAGGTGGGGCTGGTGTCCTTCGACAGATAAGCCCCGGGAGGCGGAGAGCGCGATGTTCGGCTATGTCATACCCGACAAGAACAATATGTACATCAAGGACTTCAATGTCTTTCAAGCGTACTATTGCGGCCTTTGCAAACAGCTCGCGCGCACGGGCGGTCCGCTCACCCGTCTCTGCACCAATTACGACATAACTTTCTACAACGCGCTCCTGCATTCGGTGGCGGGGACGGAGCCCCGCTTCGAGCGCAAGGTGTGCCTGATAAACGGCAGGAAAAAGACGGTGGTCGCGCCCGACGAGCTGACGCGGCAGACGGCGGATATCGCGGCGCTGCTCGTGTGGTACAACGCCGACGACGATGTCCGCGACGGAAAGAGATCCCGCGCGGCGGTCAAGGCGGTGCTCGCGGCGAGAAAGAGGGCTGCGGCGCGCAGGCTGCCCCGGGCGGACGAGCTCATGAAGGCGAGTTTCGAGAGACAGGCGGCGCTGGAAAAGGCGGGCTGCGCGTCGGTGGACGAGGCGGCGGATCCCTTCGCGTCGCTCATGCGCGATCTCACCCGCGAATTGGTGGAGACGGACGAGGCGACGGACACCTTCACTTACAACCTCGGGCGGCTGGTCTACCTCTTCGACGCGGTGGACGATGTCGGCAAGGACGCGGAGAAGGGCAGTTACAATCCTCTCCTCCTCGCCTACGGCAAGTGCGCCTCGAAGGCTGAATTTTTGACGACAAACGCGGAGGAACTCGACTTTCTCCTGCGTTCGACCTATAATAAACTCGTGGGCGCTTACAACGCCATGCGGATAGTGGTGAGCGAAGGCGTGTTGTCGAACACCGTCTACCTCGGACTGCCCATGCAGATAGAGCGCCTGCTCAAAGGAGACGACAAATGCCAAACGACCCGTTTGTGATCCTCGGGATAGAGAGGGGCGCGTCCCAAAGCGAGATCCTCGAGGCATACAAGAAAAAGAGGGAGTATTATCAGGCTCATGTGTTCGATGAGGGCGACGCGGGCGCGGACGCCGCGCGCATGCTCGAGCTGCTCGACAACGCCTATCAGGACGCCATGACCTATTCCCACGAGCACGCGGCTGTGGGCGGCACTCCGGACGGCGGGGACTTCGATCTCGTCAAGACCGCGGTGCGCGAAAAGCATATCGACGAGGCGCAGAAACTGCTCGACGACATGTACTACCGCGGGGCGGAGTGGCACTACTACCAGGCGGTGGTGTTCTACGAGAAGAATTGGCTCGCCGAGAGCAAAAAGCAGCTCGAGCTCGCCGTCGATCTCGATCCGAGCAACGACAAGTATAAGCGCGCGCTCGAGAACATGAAGAAGAAGATGGACGGCACCGGCGCGTTCTCCTCCGGCAAAGAGAAAGGGGAGAGCTTCCAGGGCAAGCAGGCGGGCGGACAGTCCTCTTCCTACAATCCTCAGCACGATGCCGCCACCGAACGCAGCTATCGCCAGCAGCAGGCTTCCGCGGCGGACGGCTGCTGCACGGCTTGTCAATGCGCCATCTGCGCCGACTGTTGCTGCGAATGCATGGGCGGCGACCTCATCCGCTGCTGCTGACATGGCGCACCGCCCGCGGCAGAGCACGAAGAACGCGGCGTACGCCCTCGCCCTCGGCGGGATATCGGCGGCGCTCGCGCTGCTGCTCGTGTGGTTGGGGGTGGTGACGAGATATGTGACGGTCGCGTTTTTCGCCGCCGCCGGCTGCGTGGTGACCGTCCCGCTCACCAAAAAATATTGGTTTTCCTCCGTAGCCTCGCTGCTCGTTTCGGCGGGGCTGAGTTTTTTGGTGGGAGACATCGCGTCGGTGTCCGGCTACGCGGTCTACTTCGGGCCCATGGCGGCCATCTCGGCGGTCATGTGGGAAAAGAAAGTCAAGTGGTACATCGCCTATCCCGTCAAGATAGTTTGGATCAACGCCGCCGTCGCCGCGCTGTATTACGGGCTCGGGGCGATGGAAGTGCTCGCTCCCGACCTTGCCGCGGCAATGCCTTATTGGGCGATCGCGATAGTCGCAACGGTCGCGCTGCTCCTCATAGATCTGCTCATGACTTATGCTTACCGCACTCTAAAAGCGGTCACCGCGAAGGTCATCCGCGACAAGGACGGCGGGGAAGCCACGGCGGAGGATATCGCCCGCGCGGAACTTGAGGACATGGACCCCTTCGGGCGAGATGAGGAAGAGGACGACGCGCGGGATAGCGCAGGGAAGCGCGCTCCGCGAGCCGCCGAAGGCTCCCCGGATGAGAGCGGCGAAGGGGAAAACGAAGCAGAAAACAAGGACGACGCGAATTAGGGCGAGAACTCATTAAATACATGTTTATAAAGCAAAAACCGCGCATAAAGCGCGGTTTTTGTGTTTTGCCGTTCGGCACGCGAGCGCCGTACGGCAGGGTGCGGGCGAGGGTGGGAAAGAGACGGTCAGAGGTCAAGGAAGCGCACGCCCGCGTACATCACATCCTCGATCAAACGGTTTTTGAGGGAGTAGTAGACGATCTTGCCGTCCCGCCGCGCGGACACGATATCGGCGGCGCGCAACAGGCGCAGTTGATGCGAACAGGTGGTTTGGTTGAGCCCCAGCACCTCCGAGAGATCCCCGACGCACATCTCGGATATGGACAGCGCGCAGATGATCTTCGCCCGCGTCACATCGCTGCACGCCGAGAAGAATTCCGTTAGCGCGTGCAGGGTGGCGTTGCGCGGCACATAGTCGCGTATGAGCTGCACGGTATTTTCGTCGAGGAGCCGTTCCATGCCCGCATTATAATTCGGCGCACCCTGCAAAAAACGGCGGTCTTTGACCTGTTCCCGCGCAATTTGTCATTGATTTGTGGAAATGTAAAAGCCGCTCAGTCGAGCGTGTCTCTATCGACCAGCTTGTCAAGCGATTCGCTCGGAACATCCCGCTCCGCCCGCGCATACCTTGTAGAGCGAAGCGGAGAAGGGTATGGCGTTCAACGAGAATTGGTTTCTGTTTCTGCTCATCGTGATGGCGGTGTTCGCCTCGGACGGGAAGGTATCCTCGACCGAGACGGCGGTCATGCTGTCCATCCTCTTCGCGCTGACGGTGGCGGGCCCGACGCTGACGCCCCGCGACGAGGAGGCGCAATAGGCGGCTCAAATGTTTGATCGACGGAAAATGCGAGCGCGCGCCCGGGCATGACGCCCGGGCGTTATTTATCAAGGAATGATGATATTTGCGCGCGAGAGAGTTGTATTTTGATAGGCGGCGTGCTATACTGTACCCGCTACACATCTGAATAGACCACCGAGGCTTCGTTAGGCAATTTTGTCGGAGCCCTTTTTACCTTGGTGGTAGATGTGTAGCGACATTGGGCGAAACGGATTGCACGCATCGCCTGATGGCGGTGCGTTTTTGTTTTTGCGGCGGGGAAGATCGCTGCGGGAACAAAGCGTGGTGGAGTCCCGGTCATCTGCCGCAAAGGGAGGGGAATTCCGAGCGGCGGGAATAATGAGAGGGCGCGGGAGCGTCCGAAGGAGAAGGATATGAGGAGAAAATTATGGCTGCCGGTGCTGCTTGTGCTGTGCCTCGCGCTCACGGTCGGAATGCTCGTCGCATGCGACCCAGGTTCGAGCGACCAAGGCGGGCAGGGCGGAAACGGCGGCGAGAACGCCGGTTCGGCGGGGCTCATCTTCGAGGATATAGGCGGCAGTTATTCCGTGACAGGCTATGAAGGAACGGATCCCGAGGTCGTTATCCCGGAGACCCATAATGGCTTACCGGTTACGAGCATAGGGAGCTATGCCTTCGCGGGTTGTGCCTCACTTACCTCAATCACCATCCCGGACAGCGTGACGAGCATCGGGAGCCGTGTCTTTTTGAGTTGCACAAACATCGCGTCCGCGACTATGCCCGCGCTTGCGATCGATGTAATCCCAAAGGATAGCCTCAAGACGGTCGTTATAACAAGCGGCGAGAGCATAGGGGATTACGCCTTCGATGGTTGCACCTCTCTCACCTCGATCACCATCCCCGGTAGCGTGACGAGCATAGGGGATTTGGCCTTCTATGGTTGCACCTCTCTCACCTCGATCGCCATCCCTGACAGTGTGGCGAGCATAGGGAGCTCTGCATTCTCGGATTGTGACTCTCTCACCTCTGTCACCATCCCGGACAGTGTGACGAGCATAGGGTCATCTGCCTTCAGTAGTTGCACCTCTCTCACCTCTGTCATCATTCCGGACAGCGTGACGAGCATAGGAGACTGGACCTTCTCGGGGTGCACTTCCCTCACCTCTGTCATCATTCCGGACAGCGTGACGAGCATAGGAGACTTGGCCTTTTCGGGTTGCACAAACATCGCGTCCGCGACTATGCCCGCGCACGCGATCGATGATATCCCAAAGGATAGCCTCAAGACGGTCGTTATAACAAGCGGCGAGAGCATAGAGGACTATGCCTTCTCGGGGTGCACGGCGGAGATAATTTGGGGCGGCACGCCCACTAGATCGGAAGAGC
>DVOE01000011.1 GCA_018713795.1 Candidatus Limadaptatus stercoripullorum | reverse complement strand
CGGCGTCCGACGGTCCCATGCCCCAGACCCGTGAGCACATCCTGCTCGCCCGTCAGGTCGGCGTGCCCTACATTCTCGTGTTCCTGAACAAGTGCGATCAGGTTGACGACGAAGAACTGCTCGAGCTGGTCGAGATGGAAGTGCGTGAGCTGCTCAACGAGTACGGCTTCCCCGGAGACGACACCCCCATCATCCGCGGTTCCGCTCTGAAGGCGATGGAAGCCGGTCTTGCCGGCAAGTGGGACGACCCCGCTCTCGCCTGCATCCAGGAGCTGCTTGATGCGGTCGACAGCTACATCCCCGATCCTCAGCGCGACACCGACAAGCCCTTCCTTATGCCTGTCGAAGATGTCTTCACCATCACCGGCCGCGGCACCGTCGCCACCGGCAGAGTGGAGCGTGGTATGCTCAAGCTCGGCGACAAGGTCGAGATCGTCGGTCTCAGCGATGAGAAGCGCGAGACGACCGTCACCGGTATCGAGATGTTCCGCAAGCTCCTCGACTACGCAGAGGGCGGCGACAACATCGGCGCGCTGCTCCGCGGTGTCCAGAGGAACGAGATCGAGCGCGGCCAGGTCCTCGCCAAGCCCGGTTCCATCCATCCTCACACTCACTTCACCGCTCAGGTCTATGTCCTGACCAAGGAAGAGGGCGGCCGCCACACCCCGTTCTTCGACGGCTATCGTCCGCAGTTCTACTTCAGGACGACGGATGTCACCGGTTCCATCAAACTTCCCCAGGGCGTCGAGATGGTCATGCCCGGCGATCACATCGACATGGAGATCACCCTGATCACCCCCATCGCCATCGAGGAAGGACTCCGCTTCGCTATCCGCGAAGGCGGCAGGACGGTCGGCTCCGGCGTTGTCGCGAAGATAATCGAATAAGCGTTCTTTCAAACTGAGGTCGCTCTGCGCGGCGCGTGACGCGCCGCGCGGGGCTGCATGTTGGCAGTAACGCTTGGAGCAAGGAGGCAATCAAATGGCTCACAAGGAAACAAGAGTCAGGGTTACGCTCGCGTGCACGGAGTGCAAGCAGCGCAACTACAACCTTAAAAAGAACAAGCAGAAGCACCCTGACAGGATGGAGCTTCAGAAGTATTGCAGATTCTGCAAAAAACACACCTTGCACAGAGAGACCAAGTAAGGTGCAGGAGGCGTTATGGCGAAGAAAAACCGCGATAAGGGTGCCGTGACCGAAGACACCACCAAGATGGTGGGCGAGCTCGAAAAGCCCGCCGTGTCCGAGGAAACTTCCGCCCCGTCGCAGAAACCGTCCTCCGGCAAGGGGAAACAGACGCCCGCCAAAAAGTCCGACAAGCCCAATATCTTCCGCCGTATGGGAAAGGGGATAAAGGGCGTTGTGTCCGAACTTAAAAAGGTTACCTGGCCAAAGGGCAAGGATGTCGGCAAGTCCACACTCGTCGTCCTCGTGGTCGTGGTGGCGTTTTTCATCATTCTGTTCGGCGTGGATGTCGTCCTGACCGGGCTTTACGGCCTCATCACGGAAGGCGACTGGGTGAACATCGTCTGAGCTTAGGAGCAGTATGAAGAACAAAGATCAAGCGCAGTGGTATGTCGTACACACATATTCGGGGCAGGAGTCCACGGCT
The DNA here is from genome assembly GCA_018713795.1 of Candidatus Limadaptatus stercoripullorum. Taxonomy (GTDB): domain Bacteria; phylum Bacillota; class Clostridia; order Christensenellales; family CAG-917; genus Limadaptatus; species Limadaptatus stercoripullorum. The sequence continues at coordinate 26,813 of DVOE01000011.1, read as the reverse complement.
GAGGAAAACCTGCGCAATATGGTGGAAAACAACAATCTGCAAGACAGCATCTTCGACATCAAGGTCCCCGTCTCCGACGAGGTGGTGGAGAAGAACGGCAAGCGCAAGGTCGTCCAGAGGAAGAAATTCCCGGGCTATGTGTTCGTGAAGATGACCTTCGGCGATGACGAGACCAAGGAAAAACACCTTTGGTTCATGGTTTCGAGCACCCGCGGCGTGACGGGATTCGTCGGGCCCGGCGGCAGACCTCTTCCGCTCCGCGACGACGAAGTCAAGCGCATGGGGCTGGAAGTCATCGAGTTCGAGGACCTCAACATCAAGGTGGGCGACGAAGTCCGCGTCATCAGCGGCGCACTCGAAAACTTTGACGGTCGCATCGAGAGCATCAGCGCGGAGCGGCAGAAAGTCAAAGTCGTCATTTCCATGTTCGGCAGGGACACCCCCGTCGAGCTCGACTTCTCACAGGTCGAAAAACTGTGATACGGGCTCTGCCCGAAGCGCGCGAGCGCAAGTGGGAGAAGGCAAATCCACATCCGCCTTCGCTGCACCACGATTAGTCAGGAGGTATTATGGCTAAGAAGATCACGGCAGTCGTCAAGCTGCAACTTCCCGCCGGGAAAGCCACTCCGGGACCCCCCGTCGGCTCCTCCCTTGGCCCTCACGGGATCAACATCCCCGCGTTCACCAAAGAGTTCAATGAGAAGACGGCGAAGCAGGCGGGTCTCATCATCCCCGTCGTCATCACCATCTATCAGGACCGTTCCTTCACTTTCATCCTCAAGACGCCCCCGGCGCCCGTCCTCATCAAGAAGGCGTGCGGCATAGAGAGCGCGTCCGCCCGCCCCAACCGTGATAAGGTCGCGACCATCACCAAGGCGCAGGTCAAGGAGATAGCGGAGCTTAAGATGGTCGATCTCAACGCCGGTTCGCTCGAAGCCGCGATGAGCATGATAGCGGGCACCGCCCGCAGCATGGGCATTCTCGTCGAAGAGTAAGGAGGCTGAGCATGAAACGCGGTAAGAATTATATCGATTCCAAGAAACTCATCGAAAGCAACAAACTGTACGACAGCGCGGAGGCGATGGATATCGCTCTCCAGACCGCCAAGTCCAAGTTTGACGAAACCATAGAGCTGCATGTCAAGCTCGGCGTCGATCCCCGTCATGCCGACCAGCAGGTCAGGGGCGTCGTCGTGCTGCCTCACGGCACCGGCAAGACCGTCCGCGTCCTCGTCATCGCCAAGGGCGACAAGGCGATAGAGGCGGAGAAGGCGGGCGCGGATTTCGTGGGCGCCGAAGACATGATCCAGAAGATCACGGGCGAGAACTGGTTCGGATTCGACGCGGTCGTCACCACTCCCGACATGATGGGTCTGGTCGGCCGTCTCGGTCGCGTCCTGGGTCCCAAGGGCCTCATGCCCAACCCCAAGTCCGGCACCGTCACCATGGATGTCACCCGCGCCATAAACGACATCAAAGCCGGTAAAGTCGAGTACCGTGTGGACAAGACGGCAATCGTCCATGTCCCCATCGGCAAGAAGTCTTTCGGCAAAGATAAGCTGCTCGAGAACTTCAACACCGTCATGGAAGCCCTCGTCAAGGCGAAACCCGCCGCCGCCAAAGGTCAGTACCTGAAGTCGGTGTGCATCGCCTCCACCATGGGTCCCGGCGTCAAGATCCTTTACAAGATGGCGTAAAAGAGAAAGAGAGCGGCGCTCCCTTCGGGGAACGCCGCGCTTTCGGACTCCCCCAGGGCATAAGGCGCGGAAAGCGCGTCCATTCGCTTGACGGGAGAAAAAAATTAAGATAGAATAACCCTGTTCCTGAGACAGCAAGCGGCGAAAGCCTCAATGAATGCTTGCCGAGGAGTGTAAGAATGCATAGTGAAGACTTTTGTGTGTTCGTCATTCCGCGCCTCGGGGTGACGGATTTTATTTTATAAGGAGGTAACAATGGCATCCAAGGAAGTTCTTGCCGCAAAGGAAGAGCAGGTCGAAGCCATCAAAGCCAAGATCTCGGCAGCCAAGTCCATCGTCATCATCGACTACATGGGTCTGACCGTCGCCGAGGACACGGCTTTCAGAAAGGATCTTCGCACCGCCGGCGTGGACTACAAGGTCCTCAAAAACCGCCTTGTGAAGCGCGCGTTCAACGAACTCGGCATGACCCAGTTCGACGAGGCGCTCAACGGGCCGTCGGCAGTAGCCTTTTCGGATACGGACGCGGTCGCACCCGCCAAGATCATCGTTGACAGCATCAAGAAGCTCAACAAGATGAAGGCAAAGTGCGGCATGGTCGAGGGCGAATATCTCGACGAGGCGGGAGTCAAGGCGATCGCCGCCATCCCCCCGAGAGAGGTCCTCATCGCGAAGATGCTCGGCAGCATGCAGTCGCCCATCACCAAGCTCGCTGTGTGCCTGAGCAAGATCGCAGAGCAAAAGGAGCAACAGGCGTGACCCGCCCTGCGGCACCACGACAAATCATCATTCAAAAACAATTACGGAGAATACAATCATGGCAGATCTTAACAAACTCATGGAAGAAATCAAGAGCATGACCGTTCTCGAGCTGTCCGAATTCGTCAAGCAGCTTGAGGAGGAGTTCGGTGTCAGCGCGGCGGCTCCCGTCGCAGTGGCAGCGGCAGGCGGCGCGGCTGATGCTGCTCCCGCCGAGGAAGAGAAGACCGAGTTCGATGTCGTCCTCAAAGAGGTCGGCCCCAACAAGGTCCAGGTCATCAAGGTCGTCAAGGACGCGACCGGTCTCGGTCTCGTCGAGGCGAAGGGCGTCGTCGACGGCGCTCCCAAGACCGTCAAAGAGGGTATGCCCAAGGACGCCGCGGAAGCCCTCGTCGCCAAGTTCAAGGAAGTTGGAGCGACTGCGGAGCTTAAGTAAGCAGGGTTTTTGCCCGATACGCATTCGTGCTTGACAAAAGCCGGGCAGGACGCCGGAAAGGCGTCTTGCCCTTTTTTGTCCGTTAATGTCGAAATTTGTCGAATAATATCGGCAATGAAGGGGGAGAAATGAGATCGACCACGCGACGCAATCTCGCGGCGGCGGCTGTCATAGCCGTGATCATCGCCGCAGCGCTCGTCTGCACCGCGGCGGGCACGCTCACCGCGTTCAGTGCGCGGTACACCTGGCAGTCGGATGAAGGCATGTCCGGCAGCTTCCCGTTCGAGGACACCGAATACACGCTCGCGCTCTTCGACGGAACGGCAGGATTTTTGCCCGGCGACGGCGGCAGCGCGCTCCTCGAAGGTCCGTCTTTTGCGGGCTACACGCCGATTTGGAGCTTTTCCGAGAACAATCCCTCGGGCATACCCGTTGTCTACTTCGTGAAAGACGAGAGCGGGGAGATAGTCCCCGACAGCGCCTATTCCGCTTATGAGTTTTCGCCGCTGAACGGCAATTACGCCGCGTGCGACGACGGCACGCGTATAGCGGTCGCGGATATCTCGCGGGAGAGCGCGGACTTAGCCGCCGCTCTCGCCGTCGGACACACTCTCGCATGGATGTGGCCGTCGGCGTTCTACGAGTCGGAGACCGCGGAGACGCCGCTCGACACGCCAGCCGTGGACGCCTACGATGCGGATTGTCTCGAGTTCTGCACCTTCTACGCCTTCCCGGACGCGCTCAAAGAGCTGTTTGCGGACGGAGTGGTCGGCGTCGTCACAGGCTATGCGGAGGGGAGCGATACCACGCTTGTGTGGACGGCGGAGGAGAGAAACAACAGCCTTATCGTCGGGGAGAACGGCAGCGTCACCGTCTGCGGGACGAACGCGCCCGTATATTCGGGCGGGAAGTTCGTCTCGAGCTTCGACTACACGCGGCTCACGGGCGGCGAGGAGATATGGCTGTTCGTCACCGAGTCCAAAGCGGCGGGTCTGGAAGAGCGCGCGGGAGAGCTCGGGCTCGGAGATATCGTGAGCCTCGCGGGCGTATACTCCTTCGAGGGAGAGAATAACGCCGTGCCGAACGAAGGCGGGACTCGCTGGCTGGTCAAGTTGTCTCCCGCGGCGACGGCGGGCAGCGGGCATCCCGTGTCCGTCACGGTGACCGCCACGGTCACGGCGGCGTGATAAACCCCACCGGTGAGCCGTTCGGAAAGCGGCTGAAGACCGCGGCGGGCGGGGCGCTCACGGTGCTTTGTCTCGTCGCGCTCGTGTTTTCCCTCGGGACGGCGGCGGTGCTTGCCGCGGCGGGGATAAGCACGCTCTCGGCGGGCTATCCGTCGCTCGGCGACAGGGGATTTTACTATGCCGCGGATCCCGCGGGTAACATCCCCTCGGGCAGCCTCGTCTTCTTTTCGGAAACCGGCGGGGAGAGCGTGCGCGCGGGCGACACGGTGATCTTCCTCACGGCGCAGGGCGCCATGGCGGGCGAGTGCGTGAGAAAACGCGAGGACGAGAACGCCCTCGTCGTGAGATGCGCGGGAGGAGCTCTGTCCGTACCGTTTGCCGCCGTCATAGGCGTTGCGGAGAGCGGCGATCCGTCGGCGGGCAAATTGATAGGCGCGCTCGGGGAAAGCCATCCCGCCTCCTCCGCCGTGCTGTTTGCGATAGGCGGAGCGTATGCCGTCCTTTGGATCGCGCTCGCTCTCGTGCGGCGCAGGAAAAAGGGAAGAGAGCAGTCACGGCAAAATGCCGATGAATGACAAAACCGCGCTTTTATGCGCGGTTTTTCGCTGTTAAAACGCGGCTTTCGCGATCATTTGTCTTTGGCGGATAGGCTCGTCCTCACTCTTTCGAGGATATCCGCGAGCGGCATTTGGTGCCCGTCAAGCCGTCTTTCACGGTTATTTTTTCCGCCGAGCAAAGTCCGCCGGTGTTGAGCGCGCACTCCGCGGAGCATTGGACGATGCCGTCCTGCGGCACGCCGTGGAACTCCTCGCCCGCCTCGACATCGGCAAAGGACTGCGCCAGCGCCCCGCCGTCGCGTTTTATGCGGCTCAGGCATTTGGCGTTGTCTCCGACGGAGATTATGCCCGCCATGCATTTGCATTTGAGGTTGTGTTCGCAGTGCGAAGTTTGGCAGTCTATCTCTTTCATGGTCGTCTCCTTGCAGATATTGTCTCCCGCCGTATTGTTTTTTATACGCCCGCTGTGGTATAATCGCCGCGTGAGGTGAATTATGAAAGTCATACTTTTGCAGGATGTCAAAGGCACGGGAAAGAAGGGCGAGATAGTCGAAGTCAACGACGGCTACGCACGCAATTTCCTGCTTAAAAAGGGTCTTGCCGAGGAGGGCACGGCGCAGAATCTCTATGTCGCCGAGCAACGCGAAAAGTCCCGCCGCGCGAAGGCTGAGGCGGAGAGGGCGGAAGCGCTCGTCACCGCAAAGAAACTCTCTTCCATGGTGCTCACCGTCAAGGCGCGCGCAGGTTCGGAGGGCGGGCGTATGTTCGGATCGGTGACCAACGAGGACATCGCCGCGGCTCTCGCAGAGGAGGGCGTCACCGTGGACAAAAAGAAAATCGAGATCAAGGAGAGCATCCGCGATTTCGGCGAATTCGAGGTGACCGTCCGCGTCTATCCCGAGATCACCGCAAAACTCCGTCTCACGGTGGTGCGTGCGTGAAAAGCGGCGAGATCTCGCTCGGAGCCTGCGGCGGCAGGATACTCACGGGCGAAGGCTATCGGTTCACTCAGGACTCGGTGCTGCTCGCGAACCTCATGTCGGCGGGCAGCCGCGACCGTCTGCTCGACCTCGGGTGCGGGGGCGGAGTGATATCCGTTCTCGCGCTGCTCAAAAAGGGTGTAAGAGAAGCCGTCGGCTTGGACAACGATGCGGCTGTGGTCGAGCTTTACGGGCGCAACGCCGAGCTCAACGGACTTTCTGACAGGATGCGCGGGGTGTGCGCGGATGTGCGCGCCGCCGCGTCGGCGCTGGGCGGCGAGGTTTTCGACAAAGCCGCCGTCAATCCCCCTTATTACGACTTCGACGACGGGACGGGAGCCCTCGATCCCCACAAGCGCGAAAGCGGAGCGGTGCTCGCGGATTTTGTCGCGGCGGCTGCCGCGCTCCTCAAAAACGGCGGGGATCTCTTCCTCGTGCACAAGGCGGAGCGCCTGACCGACGCTCTGACGCTGCTTCGGGAAGCGGGGCTTGAACCAAAGCGGCTCCATCTCGTCTTCCCGCGCCCCGGCTCGCCCGCGGATATATTCGTGGTCGCGGCTCGCAAGGGCGGCGGCAAAGGGCTTACGGTGCGCAGCCTCACCGTCACGGACGAGAGGGGCGAGCGCACCCGCGAGATAAAGGAGCTCTACTCGGATGGCTAAGCTTTACATCGTCGGCACGCCGATAGGCAATCTCGGGGACATCACCCTCCGCGCGCTCGATATTCTCAGGGCGGCGGATCATATCGCCTGCGAGGATACCCGCCACAGCAGACCCCTGCTCGAGAATTACGGCATACGCGCGCCTCTTATCGCATATCACAAGTTTAACGAGCACGAATGTGCGGATAAAATAGCGGATATTGTCGAAAGCGGCAAAAGCGTCGCGCTCATCACCGACGCGGGGATGCCCTGCGTCTCCGATCCCGGCGCGACGGTGGTGGCGCGTTTTCACGAGCGCGGTCTGCCCGTCGAGTGCGTGCCGGGACCGTCGGCGGTGACTGCTGCCGCCGCGCTCTCCGGAATGACGGAGAGGGGGTTCGTTTTCCTCGGTTTCCTGCCCGACAAGGCGGCGCAGAGGCGCAAAAAAGTCGAGAGCGCAGCGGCGTCCGGGCTGCCGCTCGTCATATACGCCGCGCCGCACGATGTGGGCGAGACCGCCGCTTTTCTCGGCGAAGTGCTCGGCGACAGGCGGGTCGCCGCGGTGAGGGAGATCACCAAGCTCCACGAGAGCGTCACCTTTTCTACCCTCAAAAATTTTGAGTGTGAAGAGAGGGGAGAGATCGTGCTCGTGGTGGAGGGGCGGGAGCCCGAAGGCCCTCTCCTTTCGCTGCCGCCCGAGGAGCATCTTGCCGCCGTCATCGCGTCCGGCGTCCCTGAAAAGGAGGCGGTCAAACGCGTCGCCGCGGCGAGGGGCGTTCCGAAGAACGAGATCTACAAATTGACCGTCCGGGAGTGAACTCTCCCTGCCGCCTTCGGGCGGCTTTTTTTATGCCGCGATAGGGCGGGAACGGAGGATATACGGCAAATTTCGCGCCCGGTTTCGTGTTAGCATCGTCGGTAAGACGCGGAGGAAATATGGGCGAAAATCGCGAAAATTTAAGACGGTGCGACGCGATAGGCGGCGCGGACATTTATGCGGGCGAGGACATCGCGGGGATGCTGCCCGCCGCGGTGGGACAAAAGGTCGAAAGCTGCAGGATATTGCTGATCGCGGACAAAGCGACGACGGCGGTCGCGGCTTCGGTCGCGGAGAGCTTTGCGGCGGCGGGCTACAGGGTGAGCGTGCGCGGGGCGGACGAGGAGTTCGAACCCGAGGAGCAGTGCAGGTTCGTGCTCGCGGCGGGTGCGGGCAAGGCGGCGGAAAAAGCAAAAGCCGCCGCCCGCACGCTCGGCGCGGAATGCGGGGTGCTGCTCACCGCTCCCACCACCGAACGCATACTCGCGGGCGGCGGGGTGAGCCAGGTCTATCTGGACGGACGGCTTCTCGACAGTTGTCCGAGGAGATGTTATGCGGCGGGGCTGGGCATACTCCTCTCCCGCCCGGTCACGGCGTTCGACGACTTTTTCGATCGCAAACTTTCGGGCGGCGCGCCGCCCGCCTTTTCCTCCGTCGAACTTCCGAGGGAACTTAGCGGGACGGAGCTGGCTCTCGGGCTGCTACGCGCGGGAGCGGAGACGGCGGACAGGGCGCGCCCTACTCCCGTCGAAGCCGTCGCCGGGGTGCTCCCGTACCTTGCGAAACGGCGGGGAAGACAGCCGAGGATGAGGGGAGAGTACATGTTCGTGGCGGCGTGCGCCCTTCGCAGGCTGTATTCGCTCTATCTCTCCTCGCCCGCGATAGACGCCCTGCCCCCCGCCGACTCAGAGCGCGCTCTCACGGAGCTCGCGGCGCTGACGGGCAGGAGCCGCGCCTCGCTCGCTGAAATGTTTGACTTTTTGGGTGTCAGCGGTTATTTTAGAATAAATTACATTGTCGGGGAATACAGGCTGGATCTCATAGAAAAGCTGTCGGCGATAGACCTCGTGTCCGCCGAACGCAGATGGCGGCGCACCTACGAGGACGCCGGCTGGTTCCTGAGGGGCGCGCTGACCGCGCGGGACATGACGGACGCCATGGTCCTTGCGGGCGGAGTGTCGGGAGGACTTCTCCATCACATGTTCTCCACCGGATTCCTCGACGCGATGACGGCTCTGCCGCGGCAGGCTGCCGGCACATGAGAGGAAGGATTGAAAAACCTTTGCGATGTCGAACTCTTCCTATTCGACCTTGACGGCACCGTCTATATCGGCGACAACGAGATAGACGGGGCTTTCGCCGCGGTGAACGAACTGCGTTCAATGGGACGCAAGGTCTGCTTTTTCACCAACAACAGTTCGCGAAAACACACCGACTATGTGGAGAGGCTGAACCGCCTCGGGCTGCCCGTCACCCCGGACGAGGTGTACACGAGCGGGCAGGTCACCTGCGAATATCTCCTCGAGCATCACCCGGGGGAGAAGGTCTTTTTGCTCGGCAACGACAGGCTGCGCGAGGAATTTTCGGACTACGGCATCCCCCTTTCCGAAGAGGACCCCGACATAGCGGTCATCGGTTTCGACACCTCGCTCACCTATGACAAGCTTTACCGCTTCTGCGGCTATGTGGATCGCGGACTGCCTTATTTTGCCACCCACCCCGACAACTTCTGCCCGGCGCCCGGCTGCCCCATGCCGGATGTCGGCGCGCTCACCGAAGCGGTGCGGCTGACCGTCGGCCGCGCCCCCGATCTCGTGATGGGCAAGCCCTATCCCGCGGCGGGGGAGAGGATAGCCGCGCGGTTCGGGATAGTCCCGGAGAGGATAGCCATGGTCGGCGACAGGCTGTACACGGACATCGCGTTCGGCAACAATTGCGGGTTCGTGTCCGTGCTGGTGCTGACGGGGGAGACGGACGCGGAGACGGCGGAAAAGTCGGAGATCAAGGCGGACATAGTGCTGCCCGCGGTGCGTGACCTGCCGGCGGCGGCGAGAAAATGAAGAGGGGGCATGTGCGCATATGCACATATGCCCGGAGGAACAAAACAACGGATGCGCATATGCGCCTCGGTGAATAGCCGCGTATGCGCATGAGAAGATATGCACAAATGCCGTCACAGGCGGGAGAGAACAAGGGATGAACGGACTCATTAGCGCGGCGGGAGGAGAAGTTTGGCCGCAATGGCTGATATTCGCGGTGTATATGGCGGTGATCCTAGCCGTCGCCGTGATCACGCGCCGCAAGAGCGCGAGCGTGGAAGGCTTCATGTTCGCCAACAAGGGCGTGGGCGGATGGCTGAGCGCGTTCGCGTACGGCGCGACATATTTCTCCGCAGTCGTGTTCGTGGGGTATGCCGGCAAATTCGGCTGGAATTTCGGGCTGTCCTCGGTGTGGATAGGCGTCGGCAACATGCTGCTCGGCACGCTGGCGGCGTGGCTGGTGCTGGCGTCGAGGACAAAGCGCATGACCACCGCGCTCGCGGCGCGCACCATGCCCGAGTTCTTTGAAAAGCGCTACGAGAGCAAGTATATCAAGCTGTTCGCCGCGCTCATAGTCTTCATCTTCCTGCTGCCGTATTCCGCGTCCGTCTATCAGGGCATGGGCTACATCTTTGAGGCGGCTCTCGGCATAGACGCCACCTGGTGCGTGCTCATCCTCGCGGGGCTCACGGCGGTCTATCTCTTCCTCGGCGGCTACTTTGCGACCACCATCACCGATTTCATACAAGGGATCATAATGATCGTCGGCATCATCGTCACGGTGTTCATGCTGCTGGATCTGCCCGCCATGAACTGGGGCGAGGGGCTGTCCGCGCTCTGGAAGGACCCCGACCTCACCCTCATCCCGAGCGTCGTCACTCCGGAGGGCGGCACCTTCCTCGACAATCAGCTGTTCAGCGTCATCATACTCGTGTGCCTGACCTCCTTCGGCATGTGGGGGATGCCGCAGTCAATACACAAGTTCTACGCGATAAAGGACGACGCCGCGATAAAAAAAGGCGCGGTGATCTCCACCGTGTTCTCGCTCATCGTCGGCTGCGGCGCGTACTTCATGGGCAGCATGGTCACCCGTTTCGTGGACAGCGTGCCCGAAGGCAACTACGACAAGATAGTGCCCGAGATGCTGGTGAACAACCTGCCGTCCGCGCTTCTCGGACTCATCATAGTGCTCTTGTTCTCGGCGTCCATGTCCACGCTCGCCGCGCTCACGCTCTCCTCGAGCTCGACGGTGACGGTGGACTTTTACAAGGGCTACCTGAAAAAGGCGGCGCCCGAGAAGAACATGAACATCCTGATCAGGGTGCTGTGTCTGGTGTTCGTCGCGGTGTCGGCGGTGCTCGCCATAGTCGAGGTGGACGCCATAGTCAGCATGATGAGCCTGAGCTGGGGCGCGGTGGCGGGCTGCTTCATGGGACCGTATGTCTACGGGCTGTACTCCAAAAAGGCGAACAAGGCGGGTGCCTACGGCTCGATGATAGTCTGCCTGCTGCTCACCTTCTCGCTGATCTGCGGGCTGGGCTACTATGTGCTCCGCGCGGATGGGCTCGAGCCCACCTTCGGCGAAGCCTTCAAGGCGGGCATAGGGCAGTCGCCCTTCATCGGCGTGGTGTCCATGGCGGCAAGCATGATCGTGACCCCTCTCATCAGCCTCATCTTCCACAAAAAATGCAAAGTCTCGGACGAGCTCCTCTCCGTCGTTTTCCCCGGCGCACCCGCGAAAGAGGGAAGGGAAGAGGAGGAATATGTCCGCGAGGAAAAGGCGGACGAAGAGGCGTGAGCGGCGGCGGCTCTGCCGCAAAATGCACAAAAACGAAGTTGAACATACGCAAAAGCGCGGCAGATGCCGCGCTTTTGCGCAAGGGGGAGATTATTTCATCTTGCGTAGGCGATCATTTTTCTTCGAGCACGATGACGGAAAGGGGATCGATGTCCACGCCGTCCTTGCTCATCTCGAAGTGCAGGTGGTTGCCGTCCAGGCTCTCCGAACCGCGGCTTGCGGACATGGTGCCGATGAGCTGACCTTTCTCCACGGTGTCGCCCTTTGCGACTTCGAGTTCGTCCGCGAGGGAGTAGTAGCGGGACACATAGCCGTCACCGTGGTCGACGATGACATAGTTGCCTTCAAGGATGTCGGTGCCCGTCTCTGTGACCGTGCCGCGCTCGGCTGCGAACACCGAGAGATCGTCGCCCGTGAAGTCGACTCCGAGGTGCACCTGATACTGTCCGAGGGTGGAGTTCCAGGCGAGCACGCTGTCGCTGTACTCCTTGGAGACCATGCCGTTGACGGGCAGAGCAAAGGAGAGTTCGGGAGCGGTGGGCTCGGGGTTTATCACATCGTCGTCGTCCTCTTCGGGGGGCTGCGTTTCGCCGCCGGGTGCGGGATCGGGGTTGACCACCGCGGCGCCGGGATCGGGATTGAAGTCGCCGGTGACGGCGAGCGCGATTATCGTGGCGACGCACGCAAGGCAGAGCACGATAAGGATGAGGAACACATTGCGTTTCAGGAATTCGCCGACCTTTCTTGCGGCGGCAGACATTTTGCTCATACGATACCTCCGTTTGCCGGGAGTATTGACCGTCCCGCCGCGCTTTATACCTGCATTCCGCTTAAATCCCCGCGACGGCGGACAAAACGGATTTTTTGTGCCGTTATCCCAGCGACGGCGGACAAAACGGATTTTTTGTGCCGTTATCCCCGTGCGGGCGGGAATTGCGTATTGACTGCCCGCGCGCGCGAGACTTATAATCGAATCATGAGCGGGATCGAGAGGTCGGTTTTCGAATACATGCGCGGCTACCGCGCCAAGGAAAAGCGGACGGTCGCCTTCATCCGCGGGCGCAAAAAGACAAAGTTCGGGAAATTTTTCGCGCGTGTGGACAGAGTGGCGGGCGGGCTTGCCGCCCTCGGCGTCGGGCGCGGCGATGTGGTCATGATCGCGACCCCGACGATAGAGCAGGGCATAGTCGCCTTTTACGCCGTCTCCCGCCTCGGGGCGATCGCGTCCATGATACATCCGCTCATGGAGAGAGGGGAGTTCGACGGCGCGGTCCGCGAACAGCGCCCCAAAGTCGTATTTCTTTCGGATATAAACCATAAGCGCCTGGGCAAGGGGCTGACCGGCGTGAAAAAGGTGCTTTGCCCCTTCCTTCTCGACATCTTCATCGGGCTGCCGCGCCCCGCGAAGTTCGTCCCGTACGACGGCGACGGCAGCGAGCCCGCGGTCTATATGCGCTCGGGCGGGACTTCGGGCGTGCCCAAGACGGTGGTGCTGTCCTCCGCGGCGATAAACGCGCTCCCCGACAATCTGTTCCTGACCCTCACGGGCGACGCCTTCGGCGAGGACGACAGGATGCTCGCCGCTCTTCCCATGTTCCACGGGTTCGGACTGCTGGTGGGTCTGCACGCGGCGATGAGCACATCCATGCCGCCCGTGCTGCTCCCCGTGTTCGGCGCGAAAAAAGCCACCCGCGCCATAGCGCGCAACCGCATAACCACCGTCATCGCCGTGCCGAGGATGATCTCAAAGCTCCTTTCGCTCAAAGAGTTCTCGGGGGAGAATGTGAGCTGTCTCAGGCATGTCTATGTCGGCGGGGACACGGTGGACGCCGCTCTCGAGAGGGCGTTCGACGAGCGCATGGCGGAGGCGGGCGCGCACTGCGCCATGTCCCCCGGCTACGGGCTGACCGAGACGGGCAGCGTGTGCGTGCTCTCGCCCGTCAAGATAGGCGGCGCGGCGGTCGGGAAACCCCTTCTCAACATGCGCTGCCGCATAGCGGACGAAGAGGGCGCGGATGTCCCCGCGGGCGAGACGGGCGAGCTGCTGCTCACCGGCAATCAGCTGATGATGGGTTATCTCGGCGACGACGAGGCGACGAGGGCGACTTTCCTCACGGACGAGGCGGGCGTCAAGTGGCTGAAGACGGGCGACTTTTTCAGGATGCGCGAAGACGGCGTGCTGTTCTTCATGGGCAGGAAAAAGCGGCTGATCAAGATCTCGGGCATGAATGTCTATCCCGTCGAGATAGAGCGCGTGGCGCACGAGATGCCGGGCGTCGGCGAATGTGCGGCGGCGGAGGTCAGGGAGAACGACAAGCCGTATATCGCTTTGTTCGTCGAGGGCGACCTCGACGAGGAGCAAAAGAAGGAGCTCAGGCGGCGCATAGTGGACAAGCTGTCCCGCTGGCACGAGCCCAAGTTCATCATCTGCATGGAACATCTCCCGCGCACAAGCGTGGGCAAGACGGATTACGAGAGGTTACGCAATGGATTTGAAAGCCGCGGCTAAGCGGGTGCACAAGATCGCGCCCGAGGTAAAGGTCGAGGAAGTGCGCGGGTGCGTACGGCTCACGGGCGAACTTGACAGCTGGGACAAGATCTACCGCGCGGGCGTCGCCGCCGTGACCAAAGGTTCGCTCGGCGTGCTCAACGACATACGCCTGAAGGGCTTCTCCGAGAAGATCAAGACGCCTTCCCTCCGCGACGAGGCGCTCGAGGGGCGCACTCCCGATGTGCTCATCGTCGGCGGCGGGATAACGGGCTGCGCCATCGCCCGCGAGCTCAGCAGGCTCAAGCTCGACATACTCCTCGTCGACAAGGCGAACGATGTCGGCACGGGCGCGTCCTCGCGCAACGACGGCTGCATACACCCCGGCATAGACCTCCACAAGGGGCAGGCGAAACTGCATTATGTGCTGAGGGGCAACGAGCTCTATCCCGAGCTCTGCCGCGAACTCGGCTGCGATTTCGAGCGGTGGAGCCAGATGTTCATGTTCAGCACGACCTGGGAGAGGCTGATCATCGCGCCGCTCATGCTCCTTAAGGGCAAGATCCTCCGCATCCCCGACATGGAGTTCGTCTCCAAAAAGCGGATAAAGACTCTCGAAGAGGCTCCGCCGTCCTGGTTCAAGGGGGCGGTCAGGATGTGTTCGGCGGGCGTGGTGTCGCCCTACAAGGTCACCATAGCGCTCGCGGACAATGCCGTCATGAACGGCGCGGAGATATCGCTCAACACCGTGGTCACCGGCATGGACACCGAGCGAGGCAAGGACGGGAAGACCGTGATCGCCGCCGTGCACACCAACCGCGGCACCGTGCGCCCCCGGCTTGTCATAAACGCCGCCGGCGCGTTCAGCGACATTGTCGCGGACATGGCGGGAGACAGGACCTTCACCATCCATCCCCGCAAAGGCACCGACCTCATCCTGGACAAGAAGAAGGCGTTTTACGCGCTGTCTTCCTTCGCGAGGAGCTATTTCGCGCCCCTTCCCAAGGACAAGCGCGAGGAGCACGCCGAGGCGGTCGGGCACACCAAGGGCGGCGGCGTCATGAGGACGGTGGACGGCAATATCCTCGTCGGTCCCGACGCGCACGAGCAGCCTTACCGTGAGGACAATTCCACTTCGCTCTCCGAAGTTAACGCCATCATCCGCAAACAGCAGGTGGCGGCGGAGCAGCTCACGGCGGGCGATGTCATCACCTATTTCGCGGGCGTCCGCGCCGCGACCTACGAAGAAGATTTCGTGGTCAGGAAGGGCATTTTCACGAGCAATATCATAGAGGCGGCGGGCATACAGTCGCCGGGCATAACCGCGGCTCCCGCCATCGCGCGCGATATAGCCGTGTGGACGAAGGAGATGCTCGGGGCGGAGGAAGATCCCTCCTTCGATCCCGTCCGTCCGCACACCCCGCGCCTCGCGTCTCTGTCCCCCGAGGAGAGGGCGGAGTATATCGCCAAGAACCCCGATTACGGCGAGATAGTCTGCCGCTGCGAAGAGGTGAGCAAGGGCGAGATAATCGACGCTCTCGAGTCGCCGCTCAAAGTGTGCACGGTGGACGGCGTCAAGCGCCGCGTGCGCCCCGGGATGGGCAGGTGCCAGGGCGGATTCTGTTCGCCGCTCGTGGTCAGGATCATCGCCGAGCACGAGGGCATCGCGCCCGAAGATGTGCTCAAAGGCGACGAGGGCAGCCGCATCCTCCTCGGCGGCACCAAGAACGCGGAGGTGAAGAGATGAAAGACTACGATGTCATCGTCATAGGCGGCGGTCCCGCAGGGCTGGCGAGCGCGGAGAGCGCGGCAAAAGCCGGCGCGAAAGTCGTCGTCGTCGAGCGCGAAGCGCGCCTCGGCGGCATACTCAAACAGTGCGTCCACGACGGTTTCGGGCTGATCAGGTTCGGTGAAAAACTCGCGGGACCCGAGTACGCAGAGAGGTATATCGACGCCGTGCGCGAGCTCGGCATAGAATGCAGGACGCTCACCTTCGTCACCGCCATGCGCAAGGACGCGGACGGGCTGTTCACGGTGGACTGCGTCAGCCGCGCGGGCACGGACAGCATCAGGGGCAGGAGCATAGTGCTCGCCACCGGCTGCCGCGAACGCACGGCAAAACAGGTGCTCATCCAGGGCACCCGCCCCGCGGGCGTGTTCACGGCGGGCACGGCTCAGAACTTCGTCAACCTCATGGGCAAGCTGCCCGCAAAGAAGTGCGTCATCCTCGGCAGCGGCGACATAGGACTCATCATGGCGCGCCGCCTCACCCTCGAAGGCGCGGAGGTGGAGGGCGTCTACGAGGTCAAACCCGAGCCCAGCGGGCTTACCCGCAACATACACCAGTGCCTCTACGATTTCGGCATCCCGCTCCACCTCTCCCACACGGTGACGAGAGTGTTCGGCGCGGACAGGCTGGAGGCGGTCGAGGTGTGCCGCGTGGACGAGAAGATGCGCCCCGTGAAAGGCACCGAACGCGTGGTGGAATGCGACGCGCTCATCCTCTCGGTCGGGCTCATCCCCGAGAACGAACTTGCCGAGAGCCTGGGAGTCAAGCTCGATCCGTTCACCAAAGGACCCGCGTGCGATCAGACTTACATGACGGGCGTCGAGGGAGTCTATTCGGCAGGAAACGCACTTAATGTGTTCGATCTCGTCGATTATGTGTCGGAATGTGCGGCTGCGGCGGGTCTCAATGCCGCGCGCCGCGCGCCGTCCGGGGAGTGCGTGCCGCTCGTACGCGGCGAAGGGGTGCTCTCGTATGTGCCCCAGCGCATAGACCTCAAAAAGCCCGTGGACAAGGTGGTGTTGTTCTTCCGCGCGGCGCGGGACATGGACAGGGCGCGCCTCGTCATAAAGGCGGACGGCAGGGAAGTGTGGAGCAAGAAGTTCGTCTACCTTCGCCCGCCCGAGATGCAGAGGGTGGAAGTGGATTTCGGAGCGTTCGGGCTCACGGCGGGCGCGCGGCTCGAACTCGCGCTCGAGGAGGCGTAAGATGGAACTGGTGTGTATCGTGTGTCCGAGGAGCTGCAGGCTCACGGTGACGGACGGCAAGGTGAGCGGCAACGGCTGCAAGCGCGGAGAGGCGTTCGCCGTGTCCGAGAGCACCCGTCCCATGCGGACGGTGTGCACCACGGTCGCGACGGCGTTCGCGTCCATGCCCGTGCTGCCCGTGAAGACGGCGGGGGAGATCCCCCGCGACAAGATAGGCGAGTTGATGAAGGCGGCGGACGCCGTCCTCGTCACCGAGAAGCTGAAGCGAGGAGATGTCGTCCTGCCCGATGTGGTCGGCACGGGCGTCGATCTGGTCGCGACGGCGACACTATACAGCGAGTGATGAGATAGGAGGAAAATCATGTCATCCAAACCCTACAAGGATTTTGAACCCAAGTGGATCACCGATCCGCCCGTCCCCGGCAGCTACCGCTCCATAATGAAGTGGGGCGATCCCGCCGCCTGGAAGCGTCCCAAGGAGGGGCTCTACAAGCTCATCAAAAAGCAGTTCGGGCTGACCGACGACGATTTCAAGGAGATGGTGGATGTGGGCAACGAGCCCGTGGACATCGTGTCTCCTTCCCGCCTTGGTGACGACCTCATCGCCGAGCTAAAAGAGATAGTCGGCGAGGACAATGTCACCACCGAGGAGTTCAAGCGCGTGCAGGTGTGCTACGGCAAGACTATGATAGACATCATGCGTCTTCGCAAGGGCATCGTCGAAAATCTCCCCGACGCCGTGGTCTATCCCTCCACGACCGAGGACATCGAGAAATTGGTCGAGTTTTCAAAGAAGCATCGCGTTTACCTCTATGTGTACGCCGGCGGTTCCAGCGTCACGCGGGGCACCGAGTGCATGAAGGGACCCAACATCATCCTGGATCTGCGCAAGAACTTCAACAAGGTCATCGCCTTCAACGAGGTCAACCAGACCATCACCGTGCAGCCGGGAATAAGCGGTCCCGATCTCGAGAAGATCCTCAACAACGCCCCCGAGAATTTCGGCGCGGCGCATCGTCTCACCTGCGGGCATTTCCCGCAGTCCTTCGAGTACAGCTGCGTGGGCGGCTGGGTGGTGACGCGCGGCAGCGGGCAGAATTCCACTTACTACGGCTGCGCCGCCGATCTCGTGCTCTGTCAGGAATATGTCACGCCCGTGGGCAGGATACGCACGGATTCCGCGCCCCGCAAGGCGACGGGTCCCAACATCGACCAGATCATGATGGGCAGTGAGGGGACCTTCGGCATACTCACCGAAGTCACGCTCAAAGTGTTCAAGCTCTCGCATAAGCACCGCAAGTTCTCCTATATGTTCCCGACCTGGGAGGACGGTATGGCAGCCATGCGCGAGGTCATGCAGGGCGAGTTCGGTTATCCTTCGGTGTTCAGGCTTTCGGACGCCGAGGAGACGGACATGATGATGCATATGTACGGCATCGCCGAGAGCCCGCTCAACACGCTGCTCGCCGCGAAGGGCTACAAGCCCAGCCGCCGCTGCCTGCTGCTCGGGTTCGCGGACGGCGAGGACGGTCTGCAACGCAATATCGTGAAGAATGTGCGCAAGATCGCGCATAAGTACGGCGCCATGTCCCTCACCGGGTATGTCACCACCGCGTGGGAACACGGCAGGTTCAGCGATCCGTATATGCGCGACACCATCCAGGACTACGGCATCATCATCGACACCCTCGAGTGCGCGGTCAACTGGGACAACATGCCCGCCGTCCACAAGGAGGTGCGCAAAGCCGTCAAGGAATGGCCCAACGCCATCTGCACAACCCATATCTCGCACAGCTATCCGCAGGGCGCCAACCTCTACTTCATCTTCGTCATCAAGAGCACCGACCTCGACGAGTTCAAGAAGTATCACGCGAGCATACTCGACGCCATCGCGAAGTCGGGCGCCGCGCTCAGCCACCACCACGGCATAGGCAAGCTGTTCGCGCCCTTCCTGCCGGGATCCATCGGCGAACAGCAGATGCAGCTGTTCAAGGCGCTGAAGCATTACTTCGACCCCGACGGACTGCTCAACGCCGGCGGCACGCTCGCCCTCGACGAGCACCCCGACAATTTCTGAGATATCCTCTCTCGCCCCGCGGCAGCCGCCGCGGGGTTTTTATATGCGGCGGACCGCTCACGGGCGGCGGCGTGCGGACATATAGTTGAATGTGCCGTATCTTGAAGGGAAGCGCATACATTTCGCGGGCGCCGGCGGGGTCAGCGTGTCCGCGCTCGCCGAGTACGCCTTGCGTTCGGGGGCGGAGGTGTCCTGTTCGGACAAGAGGGGCTCGGCCGTGCTCAGCCGACTTGCCGCCCTCGGCGCCCGCGTTTGCGAGGACGATGACGCGGATATCATAGAGGGGTGCGACCTCGTCGTCCGTTCCTCGGCGGTGCCGCCGGATCACCCCGCACTCGTGCGGGCGGCGGCTCTCGGCATACCCGCGCTCGAACGCCACGAGTTCCTCGCGCGCGTCGCGGAAGAGTTCGACTTCGTCGCCGCCGTCGCGGGCACGCACGGCAAGACCACCGTCACTTCCATGATCGCGCACATCCTCCGCAGGGAGGGAGTGCCTTTCGTCGCGCACATAGGCGGCAGACCCGTCGGCATGGGCGGACTGGTAGTGAACGGCGGGGATATGCCGCGCTCGCTCTTTCTGACCGAAGCCTGCGAGTACGGCAGGCATCTCACTTCGCTCCGTCCCTCGCTCGCGGTCGTGACCGGCATGGAATGCGACCATCCCGACTGCTACCGCGACATAAGCGAGGTGCACGCCGTTTTTTCGGAATTTTTGAAGGACTGCCCCCTCGCCGTGCTCCCCGAAGAGTGCGCCTTCATATGCTCACATGAACATATCGACATATGCGCGCCCGGTCATGCGGGAGCGGGGGAGAGCGGCGGACGGGGAGCCGTCTCGGGTGCCGAGGGACGCATATGCGCATACACCCTGACGAGAACTCTCGGATGCGGGAGCGTGCATTCGGGAGTGCTTTCGCGATGCGGCAGAGAGTGTGCCCTCTCCCTCCCGCAGCCCGGCGCGCATATGCTTACGGACGCGGCTCTCGCCGTCGCCGCCGCCTGCGAGCTCGGGGCGGGATTTGAGAGCGCCTGCCGCGCGCTCGCCGATTTCAAAGGCGTGGAAAGGCGGCTTGAAAGGGCGGGGAGCATAGAGGGGGTGGAAGTCATCTTCGACTACGCCCACCACCCGACAGAGATCGCCTGTACGCTGGACGCCGTGGGACCCGAGGGCGGCATACTCGCGGTGTTCCAGCCGCACACCTACTCGCGGACCGCCGCCTACATGGACGCGTTCGCGGAAGTGCTTGGG
Organism: Candidatus Limadaptatus stercoripullorum; assembly: GCA_018713795.1. Classification (GTDB taxonomy): domain Bacteria; phylum Bacillota; class Clostridia; order Christensenellales; family CAG-917; genus Limadaptatus; species Limadaptatus stercoripullorum. The sequence continues at coordinate 7,095 of DVOE01000011.1, read as the reverse complement.
CGGCTCGGGAGAGTGATACTCATGCCCGTTTACGCCGCGCGGGAGCAGCCGGGGAGCGGCGCGGACAGCCGCGACCTCGCGCGCAGGATAACAGAGAAAAATCCGCATTGCGGCGTTTACTATGCCGAAAATGCGGATGAAGCATACGATTTGGTCAAGTTGTTCGCTCCCGAGTACGATGTTGTGCTCATGCTCGGCGCGGGGGATATCTACGACATGAAGGAGAGGTTCGCCCCGCTCACACGATGTCCTGAAGGTTGAAGTCGAGCATATCGTGGATGTTGCCCGCCATGGTGAGCAGAGATTGGCATTTGCTGAGGGCGTTCTTGTCGTCGCCGCATTCGAGCGAGCCTTCGGTCTCGGCGAGCGCTACAGAAAACGCGCGCATATCCGGCGAGTAGGTGAACAGTTCGAGGATATGCCGCCTCTTTTCCCACCATTCGGTAAGCTCCCGCACCTCGCCGATGGCGTCGTCCTCGGGATCTTTTATCGCGCTCTCGAGGAGGGATATCCTGCCCGCGAGTTCGTCGAAAACTTTGTCAACATACACGGCTTCCACCGCGCCCGCCGCGATTATCGCGAGCAGCACCGCCACCGCCACGGCAAGTCTCTTCATGCGCTCTCCTCCTCTCTTTCGGCGGCGGGGAAGCGCACGGTCAGGCTGTCGCCCTTATAGGGTTGGACGAACACCTCGTCGCCCGTCACGAGCAGCAGCATGACATCCTTTTGTTCCAGCCCGATGTCGTCGAGCAGCCTGAGCACCCTCTCCTTGTCCACTCCCGCGAGCGAAGCGAGGTTGGCGCCCATGAAATTGCCTTCCATGACCACGGTGACGGGCATGGCGGAGCGGGCGGGGGTGAGACTGAGATCTCCCGCGGTCAGCGGGCGGCTCTCCGCCTTGGGGAGCACGGTCATGGAGCCGTTGGTCTCGATAATGGCGTACTCCGCCTCGGCGGGACTGAAATAGCCGCTCGAACGCAGCGCTTCGAGCAGATCGTCGATGTTCATGTTGAGTTCCTTCATGACGGCGGGGAGGATGTTGCCTTTTTCGATGACGATGACGGGTTTGCCGTTGAGCATTTTCCTGAGACGCAGGCTGCCCGCCGCGAGTTTGGTGATGATGATATGCACGAGAAAGAGGGTGAACACCGAGATCACCCCGTAGACGATGGGGATGTTCGGGTCGCCCATGGGTATGCAGGCGAGCTCGCTCGCGACGAGAGTTATGGCGAGTTCGAAGGGCTGGAGTTCCCCGAGCTGACGCTTGCCCATCAGCCGCATCGCGACGAGCAGGAAAAAGTAGATGACTATGCACCTGACAAAGAGGCTGAGCATGGAGCTATTGTGCCGCAGTGCCCGCGTTTTATGCGGGCGGGGCGACGGGAGAGGGAAACGAGGACGGAAAAGGATATCCCGCGCCATGCCGCGCCTTCGGGAGCCGCGTTCAGCACGCAGAAGAGACGCGCCTCTTTCTTTGCCGTTTTCTTTCGTGGCGTTTGCGTTTTGCGAGGACGGAGGTGAAGTCGGCGCGGGAGGGGAGCGCCATGGAAAAGAAGGCTTTTATGTCCACGATCCCGAACACTCCGAGGAAGGCGGCGAGCAATCCCGCGATGGGCAGGGCAACGAGCAGGATGGTGAGGAATTCGCCCGTGCAGGCGGAGAGCAGACGGCGGAGCAGGAACCCGAGCAGCGAGAGGGGCAGGGAGAACAGGCAGACAATGACGGCTTTGCCCGCGCCCTGCAACCCGCCGAGCCGCCGCGCGAGGGCTATGCTGCCCACCGCCGCGGTGACGGTGAGGGCGATGCCCGAGGCTGCGGCGACGGAGTAGATGCCGATGACCGAGGGGAGCAGGAATATGCAGGGTATGGTGCACACCAGCCCGCACACGCAGCCGAGAAGGGTGACCTTTTCCATGCCGAGGGAGTTGAGGACGGGCGAGGTGACTTGGGTGAGGGCGAGGGGGAAGATCATCGCCGCGCCCGCCGAGACGAATTCGCCCGCGCCCGCGTCCCCGAAGAAGAATATCCCGAGTTCGGTGCCGAGAGGGGCGTAGACGGCGAAGAACGCTGCCGCAACGATCGCCGCGAAGAGCAGCGACATTTGGAGTTTGCCGCGTATCTCGGCGTATTTGCCTTCGGCGGCGAGTTCGGCAATGTCCGGGGTGAGCACCACGGACAGGGCGCCTATCACGGTGACGGGCGCCATGATGAGCGGGAGCGCCATCCCCGCCACTCTGCCGTACTCGGCGGTGGCGAGGGCTGCATCCATGCCGCCCGCGACCAGCCTCGAGGGGATGACGAGCGCGGTGAGAGAGGCGGAGAGGGAGGAGAGTATGCGCACCGCCGAGAGGGGGAGGGTCGCGGTGACGAGTTCTTTGCCGCCGCGGGGACGGGCGAGCCTGCCGCCCGATCTGAAATAGAGGAAGGCGACGAGAGCGACGGAGGGGATGTCGGACAGGATGAGGGCGAGCGCGACCGACTGCGCGCCGCCTATCGCGGCGGCGGCTCCGCCCGTTATGACGAGGGCGAAGGCGATCTTGAAGAGCTCGTCGGCAAACTCCGTCGCCGAGAAGTGCACGAACTTTTTGCGTCCCCAGAACCAGCTCCTGAGCGGCGCGTAAAAGGAGGAGGTGACGAGCACGGGCAGCATGATGAGGAAGATGGGGATGCAGCGCTCGTCCGCGAATATATGACCGAGCAGGGGCGAGCAGGCGTAGAGCAGCGCGAGGACGCCGAGAGATACTCCGCCGCCTATCGCGAGCGCGGCGGTGACGAGGGAATTCTGGCGCGCCGTGTCGCCGCGCGCGGCAGCCGCCGCGATCTTTCTCGACAGCACCACGCCTGCGCTCCCCGTCAGCGAGAAGAGCAGCAATATGACGCTAAGGGCGATCTGATAGAGCCCCACCGTCTCCGCGCCGAGCGAGCGCGACATCCATATCTTGAAGAGAAAGGACATCAGCCGCGTCAGCACCGAAAAGACGGTGACTATGGAGAAAGACTTTAGTGTGTTGTTCAAAGCGCGCTCCTCGTTTGAAGGATATGCCGCCCGCCGCGCGGTGATGAGCGGAGAGGAGCCGGCGGCATGCCAGACAGGAATAATACGAACCAGCCTCGGAGCAATTCTTTTCGGCGCTTTTGCACAGCCGAAACTTGCCAATATGTATACTATTGCCTGCGTTTCGCCAGAGCAAAATCATCCGAAAATCTCTTGCTCTGAGGTGCGAGCAGTTCCGCGCCTGCCGATTTTTGGCTGAGCAAGGAAGTCGGCGAAGCTAATACCCAACCGTATTAGCAAGGCGAATGACGCGGCTCAGGCGGAAATCGGCGGCGCTGAACCTGGTTCGTATTATTCCTGTCTGGCATAACACTTCGCCGCGAAAAAGTCAACCTTTCGGGCAGTGTGTTTGGTCTGTTTGTTTGCGTAACGGTAGTTTTTCGGAGACGGGCGGGCGCGGGCGCGTATTGACACCCGCGGGCGGGCGGGTTAAAATATCTTCGAGGTGGGAAAATGACAGAAAGCACAGCCAAAAAGAAGTTTCCGAAGCCGCTCAAGATAGTTCTCATAATTTTGCTTGCCGCTGCGATCGTCACGGGCGTCGTCTTCGCGGGGCTCGCCATCGCGCGCGCCGTGGATATCAAGGCGATAGACGACTTGGCGCTTGCCGGGCAATACGACAACATAGTGCTGCTTATAGGCGACGGCATGGGATTCGATCATATCGCCGCGGGGCGGGCGTATCTCGGGGTGCAAGAGCTCTTCATGGAGAGCGCCGCGACCGTCCGCGGAGATGTCACGACCTTCAGCCGCACGGTGGTCGGACCCACCGATTCCGCAGCCGCCGCCACCGCTCTCGCGACGGGCGAGAAGACGGACAACGGCGTGGTCGGGCAGTATCTCGGCAAGGACCTCAAAAACAACACCGAATACGCCATGGAACAGGGCATGGCGACGGGCGTGATAGCCTCCGAAGGAGTGAAGGGCGCGACTCCCGCGGGATTTTCGGCGCATGTCGCGAACCGCGGCGATGAGAGCGGCATACTCGAAGATCAGCTCGCGAGCGGGATAGACCTCTTCCTCGGCGGGGCGAAGGACTACTACGACGACCACGCTCCCGAGATCGCGTCTGCGGGTTACGCCTACGCCACCCGGGTCTCCGATCTCGACGCGCAGGCAGACAAGGTCTGGGGCGCGTTTTCCGAGTTGTCCACGGACGAGGCGGGCAGCGACGAGACCCCGACGCTTGCCGAGCTTGCGGAGTTCGGTATGCGCTATCTCGACGCGGCGTCGGGTGGCGAAGGCTTCTTCCTCATGATCGAGGAGTCGCACATCGACAAGTGCAGCCACAACGGCGATATCAAGGGGATGCTCGAGCATCTCACGGCTTACGACCGCACGATAGAGCGGGTGCTCGCAGTCGCGGAGGAACTTCCCGGCAGCACGCTCGTCATCGCGACCGCCGATCACGAAACGGGTGGATTGGAGTACTCGGGCGAGAGCGCGGACATGCTCTCGGACGACATGTTCACCACCGGCTCGCATACCACGGACAATGTGCCGTATTTCGTCTATTCCGAGGTCGAGGGGCTCCCGGAGACCATCGACAACACGCAGATAGCGACCGTCATCCGCGGCTATATCCTGCGCAGACAGACCGCCCGCGCGGCGGCGTGACGCCGAGGGGGAGGGGGATATGAAGGGGATAAGGATCGCCGCATTGTTGCTCACCGTGGCGTTACTCGCCTGCGCACTTGCCGGCTGCGCCCGCACCGACCGCGGCTTGGAACTCGGCAGCGATTTCACGCCCTACGATGAGGCGGCGTTCCGCGAAGAGATCGCGAGGGACGGCGAGGGCAGGGTGCTGCTCGCGGAGAACGGCACGACCCCTTTCGGCAGCGTCATCTACACGCCCGCGCCCGCGCAGCAGTCTGCGGACGATGATAGCGAGCCCGACAAGCTCGAACGCGCGGCGGAGTTCCTTGCGGACGCCCTTAGCAAGATGACGGGCGCCGCGTTTTCGGCGAGCGCCGGCGAGCCGAGAGACGGCGCGATAGTGCTTACGGCGGATGAGACGGCGAACATCTCGCCCGAAGGCTACGCGCTCTCGGTGTCCGAGCGCAGGATAGAGATCTCCTCGTCCTCGCGTGGCGGCGCGGCTTACGGCGTCTATGCCTTCCTCGAAGAAAAACTCGGCTGTATGTTCGTGAGCGCGGACTTCGACTATATCCCGACCCTTCCGACAGTGCGGCTGGACGCGGGCGAAAGCGAGTTCGTGCCCTCGGTCAAATGGCGGGAAGTCTACTCCTACGAGATAGACGAGGACGAAACGGGGCGGGCGGACAAGCTCCGCATAAACGGCGCGGGGTACGCCGGCTGGCACACCTGGTGCCACACCTCTTTCGACTATCTGCCGCCCGAAGAGTACTACGACGAACATCCGGAGTACTATTCTCTCTACAGGGGCGAGCGCGTGTACAAGCAGGGCAGCGTGGACGGACAGCTGTGTTGGAGCAACGAGGAGGTCTACGAGATCATCTCGGAGAAGGTGCTCGCCGAGATGCGCGAACACCCCGAGGACAGATATTGGGACATCAGCCAGATGGACAACGGTATCTCGGTGGGATCGGGCTGCACCTGCGACGCCTGCCGCGCGATAGACGAGCGCGAGGGCAGTCAGATGGGCTCGCTGCTCACCTTCATAAACAGGCTCGCCGACGAGGTGAAAGAGGAGTTCCCGAACAACTATGTCTCCACCCTCGCCTACAATCACACCGCCGATCCTCCCGCCACGCTGAGGCCGCGGGACAATGTCATAATAAAACTCTGCCTCATGCCGGGCGACTGCTCGGCATCCTACGCGGAACCCGCGGGGAACTACGGCAGACAGGCAAAGGAACTTGTCGAAAAATGGGGAAAGATAGCGGATAATCTGCTGATATGGGACTATAACATCGATTTCCACAACTATCTCATGCCTTATCCCATCCTCGACTACATCGCGGACAACAACGACTTCTATCTCGAAAACAACGCCTACGGGCTGTTCCATCAGATGAGCCGCGACAAGGGAGGGGACTCCGCCGATCTCAACGCCTATCTCTTCGCGCGGATAATGTGGGACGCGGACACCGACCTCAAAGCCGTGTTCGACAAGTATCTCACCGTGTACTACGGAGCCGCCGCGCCCTATGTCGCGGAGTACTACCGCGATATGTCGGACAGGTTGAAGGAGTCGGGGGGCACGCTTTACATCTACGCGAAGCCCGTGCGCTACGCGACCTCCTATCTCTCGCCCTCGGCGGCGGACGGCTATCTCGAGCTGTTCGAAAAGGCAAAAGCGGCGGTCGCGGGCGACGAGACGGTGACCGAGAGGATAAGATATCTCTCGAGGGGCGCGCTGTTCGCAAAAGCGGTGCAGTTCTCGGGGGACATGAAGGGCAGGCGCGAGGCGCTTGAAGAGTTCGAAGCGATATGCGAGGACTACGACATCGTCTCCCTCGTCGAAGCGTCGAAGAGCACGGATCAGGTCGGCGACCTCGTAAGGCGGGTGACGACGGAGATAAACGCCACGCCCGTCATCATCATCGCCATGATCGTAGCCGCGGCTCTTACACTGTTTGCGGCGGCTGCCGCCGCGGGGGCGGTCTACGGGAAGGCGCGCTACCGCTCCGCCGCGGTGTTCAAACTGCTTGCCGCCTCAAAGTGGTCGGGCGAAAAGGCGTATACGAAAGGTCGCTGATCCGCACCCTTTTCCCCCTCCCCGCATAGAATGCAGCACGACAGGGGAGGGGAAAGATGAAGATAATCTGCGTCAAAACGCCGCGTCTCTTGCGGCCGGTCATGAGACTCATAGGCAAGCTCGGAGGAAAGGGGAAAAACGCTGCCCCCGAAGCGGACAAAGTGCGCCTCACCCCCGGCTGACGCGCCTTAGCATCATCGAGGAGGGCAGCCGCCCTCCTTTTTCGTTATCATTGTTTTGAGCAGGCATGATCTCGGCGCCGCCCCTATGCCAGACAGGAATAATACGAACCAGGTTCAGCGCCGCCGATTTCCGCCTGAACCGCGTCATTCGCCTTGCTAATACGGTTGGGTATTAG